>JAGLQT010000174.1 GCA_023136715.1 Gammaproteobacteria bacterium
AATTTCTTTTCCGTTTAAAACAGGGCTCTGCTGATGTCCTCGATTTGCTTGAATATAACCCGTTCCCAAACAGACCTCCTGCCTATCTCAGGGTTCAGGTTTTCAAGTACCAGTTTACTTCTATGGAAGAGCGCGAGCGCACTGGTCAATGGTGGAAGCGTGACTACCTGGGTCAGGTTCCTTATGCCAGGCCCAGACATCCATAGTAAAGGAAAGGTGTCAGACTTAATTGATACCGTACATTGCACCATACGCAAGTTAGAACTTACCATGCAAACATCATGGTATATATCAAAATTGAATCCGACCCCAACACCACTTCAACCAACACTAAAACTTTGACCAGGGTCAGTATTTTCTTATAATCCAAGTGTTATACATAATATTCAAGCATCACTGATGAAGGAGAATTCAAAATGAAAAAAACTGACATTGCTAAAAGCTCGAGTGATGAGCAACAAAACTATCTGTCTGCTTTTAAGGATCTTGAACAAAAAATGGAAGACATGTTCCAGCGCTTGTGGCAAAACCCTTTTAATCATGACAAGGTGCCTGATCTTTTTTCCAGCGGTTCTTTTAGTAGCATGCCAAACATGGATGTTATCGACAGAGATAAAGAAATTGTAGTTAAAGCCGAATTGCCTGGTTTTGACAAAAAAGACCTCGATATATCGATAACTAATAGACAGCTTGTTATTAAAGCGAAGACCTGCCAGGAAAGCAAAGAAGAAGATGGCGATTATCTAAAACAGGAAATCAGTAAGAATGAAATTTATCGCTCCGTTCTTTTACCTGCTGAAGTTGATGATAGTAAGGTTCAAACGTCTTTTAAGAATGGCGTTCTGGAACTCAAAATCCCTAAACAGAAAGAATCTCATCGCAAACGAATAGAGGTTAAATAAAACCCCTGGAGCAGAGAGCCATTGTTTCTATCTTAAACTGTGCGCTACTTGCTCCTTGTTTTTTATTTGTGACTAACTAGACAAAGGTGATCGCTATGCAACCCATCATTACTGTTGAATTCTCGTCGAAAGCAGGCGACCGTGAATTCAAAGAAGAAAGCGTGTCTTTCCATAATCAGGAAGAACTATTTTCATTTATTTCACCTGGCGGTGGCTGTGAGACCATTCCCGATGAAGTTGATGAAATCCAGATGGTATTTCTTCAACCACCCCACCCAAATACACAGAACCCGATTGCAGATAGAAGAGTAACGCTTGAACTTGGTATGATATTTTTAACCGGACCATTGGCAGAAATTGTTCAGACCGCCGATCAACTCATTTACAAGGCTGGACGCGGTGAACTCTCGGCTTCGTTTCTTAAAGTAATTAATGTAGACCTCAGATAAATTAAGCCAGCTCCGGGTTGTTTTATATATCATGCTGAATCGCTTAATTATTACTGTCGCACTTTTTTTTACCTTGTTACCGGCAGCTTATGCAGAAACTGAAATACTGGAAAAGCCAGAATCAATTTTTGATCATTGGCGCCTTTATTTTTATCTCGGCGATTATCATGCCGAAACATCTGAGAATGAGCTGGAAAGCCCTGGTTCAGAATTCGCATTTGGTATAGGTGGTCTGTTCGATTATTCTCAACATTTAGACTGGGGTTTCGATGCCATTATTGTTTCAAGAGACTATGATACCCCGGAGAATGTCACCGGCGGCCCGTTTACAGTAGTGAATGATGACGTAACCCTGAACACACTAGGTCTAAACTTCACTGCGCGGCTCAATTATATGGCAGGCGTAGCTAACTTCTATGCTGGCGCTGGAGCAGGTTTATACTTAACGAAATTAAGAATTACAGCATCCACACTTGGGCTTTTTAGCGCCCATGAGGAAGCAAGCAATGATCTTGGCTATTTTTATAATTATGGCGTGATGTTCAATATTTCAGATGATAAACAACTGGGGCTTGAATATCGTAATTTATCCCTGGACGCAGACTTTTCTCCAGTTACAACACGAAAAATCAATATCGGTGGCGACTTGCTGTTACTTACCTACGTAATATCATTCTGATTTTTTGAAAATATGCTCAGATATAAAAGGGATCAATGTGATCAGATCATTCTGCTTCGCGTATTCTTTCCTGCCGCTCCTGCTCTTCTTCAAACGCGGCTTTAATTTCCTGCATGACCACATCCACATCGGCAGCTTCGGTGCCTTCTTCAAAGTGTCCGCTTAATTCTACATCTGGGTGTAATTCGCCGTCTTCGTACAGCGCCCACATTTCTTTGGCGTATTTGCTGCCAAGCAATTCTGGTGCGAACTGGCCGTAGTAGTTGGTCATATTGTTAACATCGCGCTCCAGCATGGCAAAGGCATTATTGTTAGCGGCGGCATCTACGGCTTGTGGCAGGTCGATAATCACCGGGCCGTAATCATCGACCAGTACATTGAATTCGGACAGGTCGCCGTGCACGATTCCAGCACAGAGCATACGCATGACATATTTCATGACCACGGCGTGGTCTTCAATCGCGAGTTCGGCGGTCATGGCGACGTCATTGAGTCGGGGCGCCACCTGACCTTCATCATCGGTGACCAATTCCATGAGCAGGACACCATCAAAGCAACCGTACGCTTTGGGCACGCGCACGCCAGCATTGTCCAGACGATTTAGCGCATCCACTTCGGCATTCTGCCAGGCATCTTCCTGCTGATCACGACCGAATTTAGAGCCTTTCTCCATGGCGCGGGCTCGTCGGCTATTACGTTGTTTGCGGCCTTCCTGATATTGCACGGCTTTTTTGAAGCTGCGCTTGTGCGCTTCTTTATAAATTTTGGCGCAGCGGATCTCATTACCACAGCGCACAACATAGACAGTGGCCTCTTTGCCGCTCATTAGCTGGCGTAATACTTCATCCACCAGGCCATCGTCAATCAGGGGCTGTATTCGTTTCGGAAATCTCATGGCGCTTTATACCCTATTAAGGCACGTCTAGCACCCTGAATGCCATAATAAGGTCCATCTCTGGAATTAAAACTCCCGACCGGAGAAGGTTTAGCTTACTAAGCCGCTTCTGACTCAGCCAGACTTAATTCTAATGTCGAATCGTCCTGCTGTGTTTTGCTCGCTTGTTTTTCATCGCCAGGCACGTGCTGACGCTCATACAGGAACTCAAGGACTTTATGGCGATAGTGGTTGCACTCAACATCATCTGCTAACTCGAGATGAGCCTTCTTATCTTATAACTTGAACATTACCCGCCTTTCTTACTCTCTTCTGCTTATACATTAGCGCGTCAGCTGTAGACATAACCCTGTCCAGGGACCAGGCTGATGAAAAGTCACATTTAACGATGCCAACACTCAATGACAATTTGTAAGGGCGATCAGCATTTCTATTAAAGCTATCGATGATCTTATGCAAACGATTTTCTATCGATTCGATATCCTGTAAGTCTTTGTTTTCTGTGAGAAGCACAGCAAACTCATCTCCACCTAAACGGGCAATGATATCGGACTCACGGAAGGTCTTTCTCAGGACACCTGCAATATCGATTAGGGCACTATCACCTGTATTGTGCCCCATCTCATCATTAATCTTTTTCAGGAAATCCATATCTGCATAGAGAAGAAAGTTATTAAGTTTATTTCTTTCCGAAATACTCAACTGTTTCCCGGCCAGCTTTCTGAAACCCCTTCGGTTGTAGAGACCAGTGAGTTCGTCCTTGAGCGACTGTTCTCGTAGTTCTGACTCCAGCGCACGTCTGTGATTCACTTCTTCCGCCAGCCGATCTCTGGAAACAGTCGTTTCCTTTAAGTTACTAGCCATTTGGTTAAATGTTTCAGCCAGCACACCCAACTCATCGTTTTTATCATGCTCCACAGAGGCATCAAGATTTCCCCGACTGATATCTTTCACCTGAGAAATAATAGAGGCAATGGGCCTGGCGATTCTATGACCAATAAATAAAGATGCCGCACCAATCAACGCAACACATAACAAACTTATCTGAAAAAGCCAGTGAGAAGCTTCTAATGACGATGCATTTATCGAACTCATACTCTTGGAAAGCAGCACATTCCAGTGCTCGCCAGTATTACCATAGATATGATCAATGGTTTTATAACTACCACCAAAACCATATTGTACGGAACCACCTGTTAGCTTTATTGGTGCATAGGCAACAAGCTGAGCTCCTTCTTTTTTATCAACTTGAATTGAACCGGATGCGGTACTGGCAAACTTATCAAGTAGCTGACCATTTACGCGGGTACTAAGAGGGCGCTCTCCCTGTTGCAGAATGACCAGGCCACCAGATCTAACCAGTGACACATTATGATCTGCATTAGAATAATGTTTATTCATTACAAAATCTTTCAGTGAGCCAAGCAGGTTCAGGTTGGCTTTAAACACACCGATGAGCTCATCATTCTGCATTATAGGAATGACAATTCCTATAACATAACCCTGCACACTCTCATCAAATCCACGATCATCAAAAAATATTCGCCCTTGCCCTCTATTGAAAGCGGCCTGCCACCAGTATTTATACTCGTGCGCCAGTGTTGTCAGTTTGTTACTCGTACCTACAACAAGACCATAACGGTTGGTCAAAAACAATTCGCCAAATTCACCCGGTAATTTTTGTTGCTGCTTTCTGAGATAAGTTGCGACCTTGTTATTCATATATGAATGAACAAATGCTTCTTCACTATCGGCTGTTTCTTGCCAGCGTTTATTCAGGCTATCAATTTGGGATTTTCTTTTTTCTAATGGCAAGGTACGATATTCTGCATTGCTGCTCAGGAGCTCCTGATTTATCAAGTCAGCATTAACAATTGCAATTACAGTTTTTGTCTTTTCTATCAAAAACTTTTCAATATCTTCCGCTTCATCTGTTGCAGCTATTTCCATAGCCTTAAGTGAACGCTTCAGGTCAACCTCTTTATTATGCGCGTAAAAGGCATAACTAAGGACGAACAGCAATAAGACTGTGAAACCTGATATATATAGAGTGAGCCGATATTTAATTCCCATGTAGACCTCCAAGATTGTCTGATCATGAACCAAAGTCCAGTTAAGTATAGTTCATATATCATTATTTTCTATCTTGAATTAATTCCCAGACAGCCTGATTAATGAGCTCAGATACAATTTAATCCAGCATATTTTATGCCCTGCGAACTCAACTACTTTTCCAGTCAACCCTGACGAAGCGCCTCATTTGGCGCATTAAATACAAATGATCGCACCCTATCGGTGCAAAAAAATCATGTAACTATGATAAACCCTCATTTTGTGCCTGACTTAACGGTTTTTAACTAAACTTATCTTTTGGCACGCCACTTGCTTTAGACACTGTAATTATTTTGTAACTTAGCAAGGACTACGACAATGCCACAAACCATCGCGAGCAACAGGCTCGATTTTTTCTCATTTAGTGGAAGCAGCCGAACCCTGCATCTAACCTGGTTTGCTTTCTTTTTAAGTTTTATGGTGTGGTTTAACCACGCACCTTTAATAGCTTCGATTCAGGAAACCTTTGCTCTCAGCAAACAGGAAGTTAAAGCTTTGCTTATTATCAATGTGGCACTCACCATTCCTGCACGCATTATCGTCGGCATGCTTGTTGATAAATTTGGGCCACGAATCATGTATTCTTCGTTGCTGTTTTCCTCCAGTTTTATCTGTTTCTTTTTCGCCACAGCAGACTCATATGAAATGCTAATGGCCAGTCGTTTTGCACTGGGTTTTGTTGGTGCTGGTTTCGTTATCGGTATCCGTATGATCAGCGAATGGTTCCCTGCTAAACAGGTAGGAATCGCCGAGGGAATTTATGGCGGCTGGGGTAATTTCGGTTCAGCAGCGGCAGCTCTATCATTACCAACAGTTGCACTAATGTATGGCGGCGATGATGGCTGGCGTTACGCCATTGCATCCACTGGTGTGATTACACTGGTTTACTCTTTTATTTTTTACAAGTTGGCACGCAACACACCCAAGGGTTCAACTTACTTCAAACCTAAGAAGACTGGTGCGATGGAAGTAACCAGCAAGGGCGATTTTATTTTCTACCTGTTAATGAACATTCCCATGTATGTCGTACTGGCCGTACTCATATGGAAGCTTGCACCTGGCAACCTGAATATTCTTACTGAATCGAATGCTAATTTAATTTATCTGGGCTTGATGGGTCTTTATGTATACCAAAGCTATCAGGTCTGGCGCATTAACGGTCACATATTTAAAGAAGATGTACCTGAAATTCATCGCTATAAATTTAAACAGGTGGCAATTCTTGATTTATCTTACCTGGTAACTTTTGGCTCTGAACTTGCCGTGGTTTCAATGCTGCCTTTATTTTTTAAAGAGACATTTGATCTTTCTATAGTGCAGGCAGGTTTGCTAGCTTCAGGCTTTGCTTTTATGAATCTTGTTGCTCGACCAACCGGCGGTTTCTTCAGTGATACATTTGGTCGAAAACAATCACTTACTATTTTAATTAGCGGCCTCGCCATTGGTTATTTTATTCTTAGCAACATCACGCCAGAATGGCCTGTAGCACTGGCCGTTATTGCAACAATGGCCTGTTCTTTCTTTGTACAGGCAGGTGAAGGTGCTGTATTCGCTATCGTACCATTAGTAAAACGTCGCATGACTGGTCAGATCGCTGGCATGGCTGGCGCTTACGGTAATGTCGGCGCAGTTTCCTTCCTGACAGTGTATTCCTTTGTTGAGCCTTCCACGTTCTTCCTGGTCATTGCTGGTGCAGCCGCCCTTACTTTGGTCGCAGTTCAGTTCCTTGATGAACCCGCTGGCCAGACAGCTGAAATCATGCCTGATGGCACGGTACAAATGATTGATGTTGCTTAAAATTATTATCGTCACTACGATATAGATAGAATGCTTAGGGCAAAATAGTCTTGAGCACTCTTTAGTTTCTGACTTAGAAATATTACTTATGAAAACACAGCTATCTATCAGTATTGGCCAATGCTCTGACAAGGGTATCAAGGAACGCAATGAAGATTTTTATGGCATTTCCTCGCCCGAGGATACCGCGCTTGAAAATAAAGGCATTGCCTGTGCCATTGCAGATGGCATGGGCAGTTGCTCTCAGGCTGCCGAGGCCAGCGAGCAGTGTGTTAAAAATTTCCTCGGCGATTACTTCAGCACACCTGAAACCTGGAGCGTAAAAACTTCCGGTGCAAAAGTTCTAACTGCGGTCAATAATTGGCTACTTAGCCAAAGTGACAATGACCAGGTTCACGGCATGGTCACCACCTTCAGTGCGCTAGTCCTGAAATCAACTACCGCTCATATTTTCCATATTGGTGACTCACGTATCTATCGCTATCGAGCCGCCACCAGTAAAAATTCTAAAGGCGAGCTTGAACTCCTGACCAATGACCATCGAATCTGGATCTCTGAAGAAAAAAACTATTTAAGCCGCGCCATGGGTATCGATTTACATCTTGATATTGATTACAAGGCTATCGCTATGGAACAGGGTGATATTTTTGTCATGACTACTGATGGAATTCATGACTACCTTGATGACGCACAAATTAAAGAGCTACTTAATTCCAATGCCAATCTGGATGTTATCAGCGATAATATTGTTTCTCATGCACTGGCAGCTAAAAGCCACGATAATGTGACATGCCAGATTATCCGGATTGAGCAGTTACCATCGCAAGATGCCAATGAGGTTTACAACGAATTAACTCGCCTCCCGTTTCCGCCGCACCTTGGCCCAGGAATGACAGTGGATGGTTATGAAATTCTTGATGAAATTCATGCCAGCACCACCAGTCAGCTTTATAAGGTTCGCGACAGTGAGTCGGGCGAACTGTTTATCATGAAAACACCTTCTGTTAATTTTGAAGACGACCCCGCTTATATTGAGCGCTTTTATATCGAGGAGTGGGCAGGTAAACGACTTAACAGTAATTCAGTACTTAAAATTCATGAGCAACAACGCCCGCGCAATTTTCTATATTTTATTATGGAATATATCGAGGGTATAACTCTTCGCCAGTGGATGACTGACAACCCTTTGCCTGACATTCAGGAGACCATCGACATTGCCCAGAAAATCATCGCCGGCTTGCGTGTATTTCACCGCCTGGAAATGATACATCGAGATTTAAAACCTGAAAACATCATGCTAACTAAAAATAGTGATGTCAAAATCATCGATTTTGGATCCGTGAAGATTGCGGGTATTCATGAGATCAGCACACCAGTAGAAAGACTTGAATTACTGGGCACAAAAAATTATACCGCCCCTGAATACCTGCTAAGCATGGATGGTAATAACCAATCCGACATTTATTCCCTGGGCGTTATTATCTACGAAATACTGACAGGTCATCTACCTTATGGAGACAGGCTGACACGGAAACTTAACTGGCGCACATTGAATAAAATTCAATATACATCTTCAATTGAATACAACCCGATGATTCCTTTATGGCTGGATGGTGCACTGGAAAAGGCCGTGCGTACCGACTTACGATCACGCTACGATAGTTTCTCTGAGTTATTTTATGATCTCACTCATCCCAACTCTTCTTTAATTAAAATAAAATCACCTTTAATTGACAAGAACCCCGTATTATTCTGGAAAGTGACAGCGGCTCTATTATTTATTTCACATTTTCTCTGGTTAAGCCTTTATTTTAATTGATATGAAAACACATCCTGTTAGTTGCATTATTCTCGCTGGTGGCGAAGGCAAGCGCGTTGGTCATGCAGACAAAGGACTTATTCAATTCAACGGTCAGTCGCTGATCGCACATGTAATTACGGCCTTACAAAACCAGGTCGATGACATTGTCATCAGTGCCAATCGAAACCTTGAGCAATATAAGCAATTTTCACCGATAGTCATTCCTGATGTATCTGGAAATCATGGCCCACTTTCTGGTATTGCCGCTGCTTTACCCGCCTGCATACACGAGCTGGTACTGGTCGTTCCCTGTGATATGCCCTACTTGCCCGATAATCTACTGACCAGGCTACTGGCAAATGTTGAACAGCACGACATTGCTATTGTTGAAATTAAAGATCGCTTACAGCTTGTTTTTTTGATGCGTAAATCACTGTTAAATTCTGCACAAAACCATGTCTCATCCAAAAAATACAAGCTAATGCAATGGGTTCTTTCCTGCTCACATACCATTGTGAACTTCAATGAGACTGCTGACTCCTTTAAAAACATGAACTCTATAGACCAACTCAATCAATCTTAGTCCTTAATCCACAAATTCCTGCTTGCGCAAAAACCCGCTGAGCATCACAATCTGCACATGGCTATATCACTCGAACAACGCACCAAAGAAATTAACCGTGTCACCTGGTGGGGCTTTTTCGTCAACCTAATTCTGTCTGCGATAAAAATTATTGGCGGCATAGTCGGTCAATCTCAATCACTGCTTGCTGATGGCCTGCACTCACTATCAGACCTCGCCAGTGATGCCATGGTGCTGGTAGCAGCCAAACATGCCGGTGAAGAAGCCGATGATGACCATCCTTACGGACATGGACGTTTCGAGACACTAGCTACGGTTGGACTTGGATTATTTCTAATCGTTGTTGCAATCGGTATCGCCTTTGATGCCGCCCATCGTGTTTTTGATGAAGAAGTCCAGCAGGTACCACACTACTTCACGCTTGCTATCGCACTGTTTTCTATTCTGAGCAATGAAGGCCTGTATCACTTTACTCATCGCGTAGGGCTGCGCATTAACTCAAAAATGCTGATCGCCAATGCCTGGCATCATCGTAGTGATGCCATCTCTTCGATTGTGGTACTCGTTGGCATTGCCGGCGCTCAAATGGGCATGCCTATCCTCGACCCTATCGCTGCAGTTATCGTCGCCCTGATGATCGCCAAGATTGGCTATGATCTCAGCTATCACAGTGTTCGTGAGCTAGTCGATACCGCACTCGACCCCGAAATAGTTGAACAAATTAAGGCAAAAATACTCGAAAATGAAGATGTGCTCGAATTACATATGTTGCGCACCCGTCGTATGGGCCATACCGCACTGGTTGATGTACACATTCTGGTTCAACCCAAGCTGAGCGTTTCCGAGGGACATCATATTTCTGAAGCCGTTGAAAAATCGCTCATCGAATCTTTTGATGATATTAATGATGTGACAGTACATATCGACCCTGAAAATGACGAACAGGAAGCTCACTGCCGTAACCTGCCGTTACGCAGCGAATTAATCATCGCCCTGAATAACGCATGGTCTAAAGTCCCTGAACTGAAGCCGATTGATGATATTACCCTGCATTATTTACAGGGCCAGATCACGGTTGAAGCATCCATCCCAGTATCTGCACTGGGCTCTTTATCGGATGCAGATGTCATTCAAACCAAATTCAGGGAGAGCAGCCTGTCTGTCAGCTGCGTAGGTGAAGCGACTCTTAGATTCCACTAGAAGCGCTATCTTGGTGCAGTATCTTTATTTTACGCACCATATTGGCGCATATGTTCGCGAGCAGGATCTAAAAGCTGCTTAAAAACAAGCACATATGCCTCTCTATTATTGGCATAATTCATGCAGAATACCCAACTGAACGTAGGTATCTCTGTTTAGACCTGTTTATCAAACTTGTTTAACCAGAGATTCCTTTTTTAATAACACCGCCCGCTGCTTTAGCGGACACAAATCCGATCTTCGGGGAGTATGACCATGTCTGCAACTGACGTTTTAAATATGATCAAGGAAAAAGACGTTAAATTCGTTGATTTCCGTTTCACTGATACACAGGGTAAAGAACAGCACGTTTCTGTACCTTCACACACCATCGACGAAGACGTTTTGCTCGAAGGCAAAATGTTCGATGGTTCATCTATCGCCGGCTGGAAAGGCATTAACGAATCAGACATGATTTTGATGCCTGATTGCGACACACCCGTGATCGACGTTTTCTGTGAAGAAGTAACCATGAACCTGCGTTGCGACATCATCGAACCTCACGACATGCAAGGCTACAACCGTGACCCACGCTCTATCGCCAAACGCGCTGAAGCTTATTTGAACTCAACCGGTATCGGCGACACTGCTTATTTCGGCCCTGAAAATGAATTTTTCGTCTTCGACAGCGTTCAGTGGACTGATGAGATGGGCGGGGTTTCTTACAAGATCGGCTCTGAAGAAGCAGCCTGGAACACGGGCACAGAATACGACGGTAATAACATGGGACATCGTCCTGGCGTTAAAGGCGGTTACTTCCCAGTTCCTCCAATCGATTCATTGCAGGACCTGCGCTCAACTATGTGCCTGACCAGTGAAGAAATGGGCTGCCCAACTGAAGTCCATCACCACGAAGTGGGTACTGCGGGTCAGTGTGAAATCGGTACGGTATTTAACACTTTGGTGAAGAAAGCTGACGAAGTTCAGATTTTCAAATACGTCGTACACAACGTGGCTCACGCTTACGGCAAAACAGCGACTTTCATGCCTAAGCCTATGGTGGGTGATAACGGTAACGGTATGCACGTTCATGCTTCAATTGCAAAAGATGGCGAAAACATCTTTGCAGGCGACCAGTACGGTGGTTTATCTGAAACTGCTTTGTTCTTCATCGGCGGCATTATCAAACATGCTAAAGCGATCAATGCTTTCTCAAACTCTTCAACCAACAGCTACAAACGCCTGGTTCCTGGGTTCGAAGCACCTGTTATGCTGGCTTATTCAGCCCGTAACCGTTCTGCTTCAATTCGCATTCCGCACGTTAGCAGCCCTAAAGGTCGCCGTGTTGAAGTTCGCTTCCCTGACTCAACCGCTAACCCTTACCTGTGTTTCTCAGCAATTCTTATGGCCGGCCTCGACGGCATCCAGAAGAAAATTCACCCTGGTGATGCTGGCGATAAAGACCTGTACGACCTGCCTGCTGAAGAAGAAGCAAAAATTCCACAGGTTGCTTTCTCTTTCGACGAAGCGTTGAAAGCGCTGGACGAAGACCGTGAATTTCTTACTGCTGGCGGTGTATTTGATGATGATGTTATCGACGCATTCATCGCACTTAAGAATGAAGAAGTACAGCGCTACCGTGCTGCGGTTCATCCTTGTGAATTTGATATGTACTACAGCGTTTAATTTCACTGTAAACATTATCTTGAAAAATACCTCGTCCTTTAGGGCGGGGTATTTTTTTGTGCACGATTTATAATTTACAGCTATGCTCTAACTATGAAATATTATTTATCTCTTGTGTTACTACTCGGTTCACTTTCACTTCAGGCTGAAATTTATCGCTGGACTGACGAAGAAGGGACTGTACATTTTTCAGATACAGAACATCCTGATGCGGAGCTAATTCCCACACCGACACCCAACGCAATTCAAATGCCCAAATTTGAGGCTAAACAACCAATAGTGGAAGAAGAAAAAGAAGAGGCTAGCTCTTACAACTCTTTTACTATTGTTAGTCCCGCAGATGATTCAACCATTACGGATAATACGGGTAATCTCTCTGTCAGCCTGTCGATTGAGCCTGTGCTCAACATAAAGAGTGGCCACTATATTCGTCTCAGTGTTGATAATCAGATCATGGTCTCAAAAACATACTCACTTAACTCTCAAATTTCCTCGATTAATCGTGGGAGCCATACTCTCAAAGCCGAGGTTCTAAACAGTTCAGGGCAACTGCTTATGAGCCATTCCTCTCGATTTCATATGAAACGATTTTCTATCCAGCACTAGCCCTATAAACCCCATTCAAAATTTATCTTAACCTCTTCATTCGCACTATTTTGGTGCGCTATACTCTACATATCACCTGCTTTTATCTGAGGTCATAACTCATCTCTATGAGTCTTTATCTCCATAACATCTAACGCACTGATATTTATAGGCATACAAACTTTTTTCAACTTTTAAAATTTATTGGTTCAATACTTGCAGAAGAAACAGGAATGACGCTACCCACACAACAATCAGCCCAAACACTGCTCGATAACATGCATTCCGCTATGCTCGTTATCAATAGCAAGCTGTCCATTGAATATATGAACCCTTCTGCGGAAATGATGTTCCAGATCAGTTTCGCACAGGCCAAATCACGTCCGATACAGGATTTAGTCATCGCTGAACCCGAGTTTATTTCACGCATAACTAGCTCATTACAAACACAGCACCCTTTTTCCGCCTATGAAGATGACCTGCTGGTACGAACCGGTCAAACACTCGCACTGGACTACATGGCATCACCCATCGACTACGAAAATTGTGATCAGTGTTTGTTACTTGAGTTTGTTAGTCGTGGCCGACAAAGAAAAATGTCTCATGAAGAACATTTACTAAATCAGAATGAGGCAAGTCGTAGTTTGTTGCGAGGACTGGCTCATGAAATTAAAAATCCTTTAGGTGGTATTCGTGGTGCAGCACAGTTACTGGAAAGAAGTTTAAATACTGAACAAGATCGTGAATTCACTCAGGTTATTATTCGTGAAGCTGACCGATTAAAACAACTTGTCGATCGTATGCTCGGCCCCAGAGACATCCCCAATAAGAACCAGCTCAATATTCATCAGGTACTTGAACACGTACGTAGTCTGGTGCGAGTTGAAGCTAAACAGGTTAATTTCATTGCAGATTATGATCCAAGCCTGCCAGAAATCTACGGTGATGAATCGATGCTCATACAGGCTGTACTGAACATTACGCGCAATGCCATTAAGGAAGTCGCTGACGATGGTGAAATTACTTTCAGGACTCGCCCTATTCGGCATTACACCATTGGCCATAATACTTACCCACTGGTCGCAAAAATTGATGTCATTGATAATGGTCCAGGTATTCCCGAAGAGCTCAAAGAAAACCTTTTTCTACCGATGGTGACGGGACATGCTGAGGGAACAGGCCTGGGGTTATCCATTGCGCAAACTTTAATTAATCAACACCACGGCCTGATTGAATTCACCAGCACGCCAGGGCACACCGTTTTCACTTTGTTATTACCACTAAATACTAGTTCTGAGTAAATACTATGACTGACACACAAAAAATATGGATTATTGATGACGATGACTCGATACGTTGGGTGTTACAAAAAGCACTCGAACAGGCGGGTATGGAAGTAACCAGTTTTAACAAAGC
>JAGLQT010000175.1 GCA_023136715.1 Gammaproteobacteria bacterium
CGACCCAAAGCGGACATTAGGGATTTAGGGCTAATTACCCGCTTCCGTTCTATAACAGTCATTAATCAAAACGCAAATATTAGGCTTAGGTTGAGATCAATGTCACTTTCATCTACTTCGCTACAAGTGGAAGTATTAAGTTCAAAGTTAACAAATGGCGATACAAGCAGACCAATTTTATATCCTAAACCATTCCCCCAACGTCCCTGATAACCACCGCCAAAATATACACTTGTAGCAGACTCACTGTCAGACTCACTGCTGCCAGACAGTGAATCGCATTCAAGTTTTCTCGTTGTATTGTAGATCGCTCCACTTAAATAGTAAGATCCATCATCGAGGTAGCGGTGGTTAAACAAGTAATTAAAATATAGTCCTGATGTTTTTGTATAGTATTTGTCTGATTCATCACTTGGAAGGCCTACAGCCGATTCATTCACAAAATCATCCTTAATATCGAGATAGCGAACTCCAAAGAGCCAAGGAGAGTCTGATTTACGATGAAAAACACGGAAATCTGATCCTAGAGTGACCAATACCCCGATCTCTATTCCTGTTTCTGAGCTATCTTCAGATTGCTTCTCATGATTTATTGATTCTGATAGAGAGTCATCCGCTATAGCATATGAAAAACAAATAGTCATAACAATTGCAGTCAATAACCGCAAGCAATGATATGTGGATATTTTAATTTGGTAAGACAAAACAAATCCTCATATTGGAAGAACTACACACATCAATTCTCACGCAGATTTGGATAAACTCCTACAATATTATAGATCGCGAGCAGCCCAATAAGAAGCACTAATATTATTTATAGAACTGTATGAGTATGATCAATCTGACACATAGAATCTACTAATCTATATCAATGTCTGTTGTTGTCCGTAAGTGACCATTGGTAGTTATTGATATGAATAGTTTGCTGAAAGGTCGCTAACCGACCCATAGCGGACATTGAGCATTATTTGAGTTGAGTCTTTAATGCTGCTAAGTTTAGCCCACAAAGCATACATGCATGGGCGATGGCGCCAGCCTATACTTTTAAGCATAAGCAATTGTTATCTTGCTTGCCGTGACGGATAAACCCTTATTAATGTTTGTAGTGAATTTCAATTTTTACGGGAAATGAATCTGCCCCTTTTTTGGAGGAACACATGACTTTATTAAGATGGACTCAAATAGTAATTCTAATGATCTGTTCTTCGCTCTCTTATGCTAGCGATAATCAATGGCATATGGGAATTGGTGTGGATCTAATGAAGTTAGATGAGATGTATGCTGCTAACATTAATTCGGTGAATGTTAATGAGGGGACAGGTAATTATCTGGGGGCCAATCTCTTTGTTAATTATGATAAACATCCTTCTCTTTCATATCTGTTAGGTATTGGGCAATTGTCTGCGGAATTTGGTGTTACGCCAACTGGCAATGTGGAAACGACCTATGACTTTTTAAAATTGGGAATAATATATGATTTATTTCATACCAATAACGGTTGGTTTATTGATGCTGGCGCGACCTTTTTCGTTCTTGGAGGAACTTCGACCGATACAAGTTTCGGCTTAGTGGAAGCTTCGCAAGATATAGGTAATCCAGTTAGTTATAGTTTAGGTTTTGGTAAAAGTCACGGTCAGTGGCTTTATCGTGCAACCATGGAACTTGGAAGTGTGAATCAATGGCTTACTGAAGGTTATGGAGGAAGCCGTGATCATCATCCTTGGAACGCATTGTCACTCTCAGTTAGTTATTGGTGGCTATAGCTCATTTGGCGATGTATATCGCGAAATTATTTTTAGGGGATATTAATTGAGTTGTCATTACAAAGTTTTTTTCTTGCTGATGTTGTTTTTTTCTCCTGTTGTACATTCAGTGCCAGACTGGTATCTCGATTATACCGCTAATAGAAAAAACCATCTTCTAGTTGGCTTTGGTGAGGGCGAAAGTATCGATATTGCAAAGTTGGCTGCAATACGTGAAATCGCCACTCAGCTTTCAGTCGACCTTAAGGCGGAAACTAAGCTGGCAATACGCCAGAGAAATTCAGTAATAAATAACCGCATTGATAATGAGGCGTCGATTTACACATCACACAATCTTAGTGGCGTTGAGATTCTCAAAGCCGAACAAAGCAAGGAGGATGGACGCTGGTATGTATTGATGCGTTACGATAGCCGACCTGTTTCGACCAAGCTGGCAGAGAGTCTCGATAGTGATGTTGTTTGTAATGACTCAATAAATCAGAACCCACATCTTGCTTTATTTGACCCAGTTAAGGAACTCAATAAACAGATAGGATGTCATCCAGAAGTGAAGTTGCGTTATATTAATGGCAGTTGGAATCTTGGGGTTGGAGCGATTTTTCAACCCATGCTTCACTATGAATTTACTCAGTTTATGCAGCCTGTTTCTTCCAATGGCATAACCATCGATAGTCAACGTACAACCCTACATGAAGGCGAGTCTTTAACATTTAATTTTCAGGCAGAGAAAAAGGGGTATCTTACTTGTGTGGTTGTTTACAATTCCGGCAAGGTAGCCGTGTTGTTCAGTAATCATGTTGTCAAACCAACACAGCGAATTGTCTTTCCTTCTGAAGAAAGCAAACTGGAGTTAATCTCTGAGTTAGAAATAAGGGGGAAAGCTACAAGTGACCTCTATTATGCTGTGTTGAGTAATTCTCCCCGCAATTTTAGTAGTTTGGAGGATATTGGAGAGACTACTATCAAGTCGAATAGAAGTTATTCCTATGGAGAGTTTCTTGAAGCTGTGTCTACTGATATAGTGTCTTCCGTACTTGTTAAGACATTACCAACAGCAGTACCAGTTGGACACCAGTAACTGTTCGTACGGATGAGGTGATTATTATGGTGCGTTCATTAATTTTAATTTTATTTTTCTTTTCTTCAGAACTTTATGCTTTGGTACCACCGGCATTAACTACTTATGACGAGTTAGCCGAAGAGGCTGAGAATGTTGAGGCTGAAGACATTAACTCAAGTTACTGGCTGATTGTTATCGGCATTGAGGAGTATGATGAAACTGATGCTGTTGTTTTCTCAACCCGTAGCACTAATGCCTTTACCATAGCTGCTCAGCGTCGTTTAGGAATCAGCAAGCGGCGTAGTATGAATCTAGTAGGAGATCGAGCTACTAGTGGTCGGATCAAGGACAATATGACGCAAATACTACAGAGGGTACAACCAGGGGATACCATCTTTTTTTACTACAGCGGTCATGGTATTCCCGATATTAAGACTAATGAACCCTACTTGCTGCCAAAGGATAAACTACCAGAAACGGTAGTACGAGATGACTTTTTTAAGCTGAAAAACATCTATGCACAGCTAAGTGCCTCTAAGGCAAGCAAGGTTGTAGCCTTTGTTGACAGTTGCTTTAGTGGCAGTACAGACAATAAATCTCTTTTTCATGGTGTTGCCGCTGCACGCCTACAACCTAAACAGGTAAGTGTGGATCGGTCGAAGATGGTAGTTATTTCTGCCGGCACAGGCGAACAGTTTTCCAATATGTATAAAGAAAAACGACATCGCCTTTTTACCTATTACCTCACTAAAGGTCTCATAAAAGGCAAGAGTGACATAAAATCGCTCTATCACTACATTAAAGAGAATGTCGAGGAGACTTCTTTCGAATTAGGCGAGTCTTATTTGCAGAGCCCCACCATTGAGGGTGACCTGCAAATAGTTTTCTAGGTATCCAATCTTCAGTTGTGAGTATCAGTGTCCGCTATTGGCCGAAAGCAGAAGTTCAGATATAAATAATTTATGCTTTTTTCTGCGCCTCCGCGTCTCTGCGGTAAAAGCACTTAATCAAACAACCCCTTAACTCGTTCTTCCGCATACCTTGCCAATTCATCACGAGTTTTGTTTCTACTATCTACCGGTTCAAGAAAAAACAATTCCGCGACGACGCCTTTTGTGCTGATGATATTTTTTATCGATTGCATAAAACTCATGTCATCAATAAATAAAGCGGCTTCGTGCATGTTGCCTTTCTCGTCTGGATATCGAATCGCGACGGGTTGGACTAAACACTCGGCATCTATTGCGCTTTGCATTAATCGACTGTGAAAGCGTTTGATGTTGCCATCCGAAGTTGTTGCTTCAGGAAACAGTACGACGTGCTGCTCATCCTGCAAGGTTTGTTGCATGATGTTGTTGGCTTTTTTCGAAGCGGCTTTGTTACCGCGCGGAATATAAAGTGTACCTGCCTTGCTGGCCAGCCAGCCGAGCACCGGCCATTGTTCGACTTCGGCTTTCGACAAAAAACGCACCGGCAGGTGACTACCAATTAAATGGATATCCAGCCACGATAGGTGGTTGGCGACGAACAACGTGGTGTCGTTGACGGGTGTGCCGTGAATGGAAAGTTTAATACCCAACGCATTGAGTACGCGCTTGTGCCACCAGCTGGTTATTTTTGCATTCAGGCTTCGCCGTGGCATATGGCCTTTCTGAAAAAATACGGTGAGCAGGCATCCGGTGATAATGACCGTAAATAAAAATGTACTGCGATATATAATTCGGCTGCTGGTTTTAAACATCAATATGGGATGTTGAATGTTGTTAG
Organism: Gammaproteobacteria bacterium; assembly: GCA_023136715.1. Taxonomy (GTDB): domain Bacteria; phylum Pseudomonadota; class Gammaproteobacteria; order SZUA-229; family SZUA-229; genus LH-M37. The sequence continues at coordinate 4,591 of JAGLQT010000175.1, forward strand.
CTAAAACGCATGGATAAATCGATGGCTTTTATATCTTTGGTTAATGCACCTGTAGAAATAAAGTTTACGCCAGTGAGTGCAATATCATGAATGGTATCGAGTGTGACATTGCCCGAGGCTTCTAGTTCGAGTTTGCCATTACTGAGTTCGACGGCGGTGCGCAATTCTTCCAGCGAAAAATTATCTAGCAGTACGCGCGTGACCTGTGTTTGCAGGGCCTGTTGTAGTTGCTCCATATCTTCCACTTCGATTTCGATCAGGGTGCCGGGGTAAAGGAACAGTGCTTCTTCGATAACGCCTGGGATAGAGCCGTGCGCGGCGATATGATTTTCCTTGATCAGGACGGCATCGTACAAACCGATGCGGTGATTATGGCAGCCACCGCAACTGACCGCATATTTTTGTGCCAGTCGTAAGCCGGGAATGGTTTTTCTAGTATCGAGCACAATGCAATCGGTGTCGGCAACGGCGCTGGCGTATTCAGCAGAACGCGTCGCTGTAGCTGAGAGTGTCTGTAAAAAATTCAGTGCGGCTCTTTCGCCTGTGAGTATAGAACGTGCAGAGCCGCTCAGGCTGCAAATAACCTGTCCTGCTTCCAGGCTATCACCGTCTTCGGCCAGCCATTCGATTAACACGGCATCATCAATTTGCCGAAAGACCTCTTCAAACCAGTCCATGCCACTGAGTACGCATGCTTCGCGGGTGATGACGGTGGCAATAGCAATGTCATCGATCGGTATCAGTTGCGCGGTGATATCACCGTCGCCGACATCCTCGTGGATGGCCATGTGTACGGATTCTTCAATAGCGCTTTGTAGAACGTGAAACAGGGGAGCGGTCATAGGTATGATCAGGCCAGGGTGTTGTGAAGAATTTTAGATTTGCGTTGGTAGTTGTATAACGACTGTTTCGCTATCGGTAATTTTTCTAATGGCACCTCATTAAAACCACGCTCAAGAAACCAGTGCGTGGTTTGCGTGGTGAGCGTGAACAGCTCGGTGATGTGTTGTTTACGCGACTGCCATTCGATGTGTTCCATTAAATCATTGCCACGACCCTGTTGCTGGTAATCGGGGTGCACGGCGAGGCAGGCAAGCTCAGCTGATTTTTCTTCCGGGAATAAAAACAGCGCGGCGCAGGCAATAATCATGCTGTCACGTTCGATGATGGTGAAGTTGTGGATGTCCAGTTCAAGCTGTTCGCGTGAACGTTTAACCAGAACACCCTGTTCTTCCAGTGGGCTGATGAGTTCCATGATGCCGCCGATATCATCGATGGTGGCGGTGCGCAGGCCTTCATAGTTATCGGCGCTGATCAGCGTGCCCACTCCGTCACGGCTGTATAGTTCGAGTAGCAGCGCACCGTCAATCTCCCGATTGATCATGTGAGCACGGGAGACGCCATTGTGACAGGCGCGTGCTGCATTTTTCATGTGTCGTTGCGTTTGCGGGTCTGTTTCACAATGTTCGACCTGGGATAAGTTGAGCTGGCGTAATAAGTCACCGTCTTTATTGGTGACGCCGTTACCTTCCATGATGAAAATGAGTTTGTCGGCTTGCAGTGCGATGGCTGTTTCGGTGGCGACGTCTTCGGCACGTAAGTTGAAAGTCTCACCGGTGGGCGAGTAACCAATAGATGAAAGCAGCACGACATTATTTTGTTCAAGCTGGCTGGTTATCGCCTCAGCATCGACGCTTCTGACATTACCCGTCTGGCCGAAATCGATACCTTGATGAATGCCATAAGGTTGTGCAGTAATAAAATTACCCGAAACCACACGTACAGCTGCACCCGCCATTGGTGTATTGGGCAGGCCCATGGAAAGCTGGGCTTCGATCGCCATGCGCACCTGTCCCACGGCCTGTTCAACGCCAGGCATGTTCTCAGCAGGCGTGATGCGCAGTTCATCTGAAAAAATTGAATTGAGGCTGAGTGCCAGTAATTGTTTTTCGATTTGTGGTCGTGCGCCGTGAACCAGCACCAAGCGCACACCGAGGCTGCCGAGCAGTGCGATATCGTGAATCAAATGGGCGAAACTGGGGTGATCGACCGCCTCACCACCAAACAGGATGACGAAAGTGCTGCCACGATGATTGTGGATGTAGGGCGCTGCGGCCCTGAACCAGTCGACGTGATCGGAATTTATTTTGTCATTTGGCATTTTTTTCAAGCTGTTATGTCCTAAAAACACTGATTAAATTGTAATATAGGCGTTTTTACGCGGCGATACCTGAATCGCCCGATTTAAAGCAATATTACTTTAATACTGAATACGAATATATAACGAGAGAATATTTCGATGGCTAAGGACAATAATCGTCAATTTTCCTCGACCGATAAATTCTAGGAGTGTTGATTTGCTAACTGGAATATTTAATGCCACAGGCCTGTCACCCCTGTGGCAGAAAACTGCACGAGGTTTGTTGCTGTTTTATTTTGTGAGTGTTTTCTCACTCACCATTGCCGGCTTTGTTTTCAAAAGCGTTTTTTATATCTACAACAGGACCAGTATTGGCGAGATACCAATGGCGGATGTGTTGTACGCCTTGCTCTGGGGCTTGCGTTTTGATTTGGCTGCGGCAGCTATGTTCTCCCTGATTATGTGTCTGGGCTTATGGCCATATTATCGAATCAGCCGACGTCAGTCTATTTTCTCAGAACAACCTAAATTTTCGAGTTTAGCTAAAAATCTATTTTTGTTAGCTCTGCTGGTACAGATGTCGTTGCAAGTTAGTGATGCGATGTATTTTGTCGATGCGGGTCGTCATGTTAGTTACGAAATGCGTGATGTGCTGGCTGATGCTTCAGGTTTGTTGATGACTGCGATTAGTCAGCACGGTGTCTTTATTCTGGCCAGTATTTTTATAGGCTTTATTGTCCTGTTTACACTGCTATGGTTGTTGCGTCGTGCTTTATCAAATGTGGGTGACAGGGGTGGCTTCTCTTTACCCTTTAACCTGCAATACGAAGTCATTTTCTTTTTGATTGTTCTTTTATCGGTTGTTCTGGTTCGTGGTGGTTTTGGCGGCTTGCCGCAAAGCGTCATCACCGCTTTTAAAATTGGTGATGCGAAGCAGGCTATCGT
>JAGLQT010000176.1 GCA_023136715.1 Gammaproteobacteria bacterium
TACAGTATTGTTTATGGTGTGCTGAATAGTTCCAAAGAGGTTCGGCCAGTTAAAGTTGAAGTGCCTGATGGTATTGATGTTGAAGTGGCGATGCGCCAGCTTTATCCACAGCACCCTGCCAAAAAGATGGGATCCGGTGAGATCAATCAAGGCGACAAAGTGCAGCCTTATAATTTAGTTTTCCTTTTTCTGGAAGGCTGGCCGGCTGAGTTGATGGCCAGTTCTGGTTATGATTTAGTAACTACACCGTTTTTTGATTCCCTGGTTGAAAAATCGCTTGCCCCAACAGGTGTTATTGCGGGTGGAACCCGAACTACTGAAGGCTTGTTTGTGACCCTGTGTTCACAGCAAAATCCGCTGGGCGCAACCGTGGCACAATCAAGTCTGCAAAATTTTGAATATGAATGTTTGCCGCATATTTTAAAGGACAGGGGCTGGCATACTGCTTTCTTCCAGGGTACGCATGAAGATACCAGTGGTACAGGTTCTTTTGCGCAAAGCCTGGGTATGCTGGATAGTTATGCTAAAGAGCATATGGAAATTGGTCGTTATGAGCGTAATTATTGGGGTGCGCACGACCCTGATATTTATGATTTTGTACTGGATAAAATAGACGCTATGACTGAGCCATTCATGGTGGGGATTAATACCAACAGCACTCATGATAGTAAGTTACCCAAAGGTGTTGAACCACATTTTGATAATGTAAAGGGCCGTGATAAAAAAATTAATATATTACACTTTGCAGATCAGGCATTAGCCGAATTTTTCGATAATATGAAAAATAAACCTTATTATGAAAATACGGTTTTTGTTTTATTGTCAGATCATACTTCGGGCAAGCGTAGCAATGCTCAGTCTCGTTACCTCATACCGGGTGTTATCTATTCTGAAAATTTAGTGAAAGCAACCAGGGTTCCGCGTTATATCTCACAAAGGGATTTCGCACCGACGCTGCTGGATATTTTTAATCTTGAACCCTCTGCCTCTTTCGCGGGTAAATCCTTATTTGGGGAAGAAGATGATGAGTATTTTTCTGAGTATTATTCAGCAGGTAGTATCGGTTGGTTGAGTGGTGATCTAATGGTTGAAACCAATGTGGGTCTGCCCGATAGTTTTAAATGTTATTCACTAGAGCAAGGTTTATTGAAAGCAAATGAAACGGAGTGTGGCTCACGCGGTGAACTACTATCAAAGCAATCACTGGCATTTACCGCTTATAGTCAGAACCAGTTATTTAAAGGGAAGACCAAACAGTTTTATAATTTTCTGGCTAACTAGTTGATGTTTTTCGTGTTGTCTTTATAGCGTTTTGTGTCTGAAATAAATAGCCGCAACCAATAAAATTAATAGCATTAGCCAAATCAATAAGTACAGTTTTTGTGATTGCTTTGCTTTTCTTGCCTCCAGCCATGTTCTTGGTTGAATACCTTTAATTAGAAAAACCACTTTGGCCGAAAGATTGATGCAAACAATATTGACGGCCAGCAATAAGGTCGCCCCCAGTGCCAGTGGTAAATTGCCAATGCTCAACATCAAACCAATGGTGACGGCCGGTGGCATAAGGGCGACTGCAACCATCACGCCAACGAGTACGCCTGAGGTGCCGGTAACCAGCGATAATGCGGCGGCGGCACCTGAGGCGAGGGCAATGGCAGTGCCTGCATAGTTGGCTTCGGTGCGGATGAGTACTTCCTGCGTTTCGATGTCCAGCGGCCAGATAAAACCAATGATAGCTGCGACTAGTATGGCCAGAATGATGCCAGAAGCGATGGCTTTTAGTGATTGCCACATCAGTTTTTTTTCACCCAACGATGAGCCTAAGGCGAAGGCGATGTTAGGGCCGAGCAAGGGAGCAATAACCATAGCGCCAATGATGACGGCGATATTATTTTCGAGTAGTCCGATGCCTGCGACTATGGAAGAGAGTATCACCAGTACAAAAAAGTTTTGATTCAGTTGTGCGCCTTTTTCAACGCGGCTAAAAATTTCTTCGCGTGAAATAGTAGACGAGCCGCTGACAGGTTTCTCTTTTTCTTCTATTGTTTTATCGCTGCTCAGTGTGGTTTCAACAGGCAGGATAATAATGCGTGCACCCGTTGAAGATTGCAGCGCTTCCTGTAATTCATCAAGAATGTTTTGACGATTCTCAGGCGTAACCAGAAGACGTGCAGCGATACGGCCATCTTCATTTTCGGCGCCGAACCAGACGTCATCAACCTGATGATGTTCAGCGATGACATTGATAGTATCGTAATATTGTTTATCGGCAATAACTTCAATAATTTTCATAACGAATCATTATTAATTGGGTAGTAAAAAAGGCGACCTCCATAAAGAAAGCCGCCTTATAATTTTTACTCCAGCCTCCGTGGCTTATTATTATTTGTATCCATAACTGTGGAATAATATGTTGCCTATTATTCCTAATTCTGACTTATGCGCCATTTCTTAGGTATTCGATAATACGTTTTTTAATTTCCCCTGCAGTTGTGCATGATTTATGCGTTTATTACTAAAGGCGAATTTTATTATGCGGGCAACTATAGGCTGTGCATTGGTCCTTAGTCAAGCACAATATATTGTGAAAATAGGAGTAATTTTTTTTGAGCGTACATTGAGCGTAAATAAAAAAAACAAAGATTACAATTGCTTATGGCCTGTATGTAGAAAACAGTTTAGAACATAAGAATTTATTGGTGTAAATTTTTTTTAATTGTAGTGAAATTTTGTTTGTGTGTGGCTGATTTTTTTAATTACAGTCTGGTCTTTATATAAGCGAGTTCTAAAAGTCAGGTTGAAACCAGGACTGCTAGCACCAGCTGCGATGAAGATTTCTTTAGAATTAATTTGAATATGGGTGACTCTGGCATTAACGCCATTGGCATCGGCAACCAGTGTGACAAATGCCGACGAACCTCCGCTGCCAATCGTTGAATATAAAAGGTAGGTATTGGTTGTGATGGAGTTGTTTTGATGTATTGAACACAGGCGTGAATACTGGAACACTGCGCACTATTGCAGTGAATGAACACAAATTGCACTTGAATGGCTAAAAACTGTGGTGACTACTCTTAATATTGTAGAATGCCTGCATGATTGATGCTCAATGCTCGATTTTGACGGTTATGGCACCGCCTCATTTTGCCCAGGTCTGATCCATACGTCAGTTTGTGCATAAAGATGGATCAGGGCATTTCCGGTTTAACAAGGGCAGAAAATAACCTGCTTAATGGATCACATATAACAAAAAGATGATGAACACGTCCACCAGGAGTTACCAGTCACTCTCTCTCCGTCTGCTGCAACTGCTGCCGCTTGCCAGCCTGTTGCTGATTGCGCTGTTTGCTTCGGAAGCGCAGGCTGCAATTACGGCCACGCGCACTTCATCAGAGCTGTTCTATAGCAATTCAGATGCGGACACGGCAACCACTTCGCCGCAGTGTAACTACCTTTCGTTTGATGTAACCACCGATACAGCGATTGACGATGCATGGGTGACACTAGACAATTTTAGCGGCGGCTACCTGTCCATGGGCGGGGGTGATGATGGCATCTTCCATTTCGGCCCGATGGATGCAGGGGAAACCAGGGCGGTATTCTTCTATGTCTGTTCGTCTTATTCAGCCAAGCCGCAATCAGGAACACAGAGTTATGATCTTCAGACATACAATGGTAAACCTGTAGTCGCGGGTGGCGGTGTTGCTTCTCCTGTAGATACATCGAATTTCAGCATCGTCATCGAAGATGATGTGATTGAAGCCAACCCCAACACGGTTAATGCAATCTGGGCAGATATTAATCCCAGTATACTGGGTGCGACCACTACGTTGACCGTAGATGGAGATACCGGAACTATAGGTTGTTCAGTGCCGTCCAGTTGTGATACTGCCGGTACAGGATCGGGTCCGATAGCATTCAATCCGGCCACGTTTACTGACTGGCGTGCCAATGCCTATGAACTGGTCGCGACTACCATCGTGCTCTCGGGTGGCAACAGTGGCACCTACAATAACACTCTATATATCGATACTCTTCCATCGTCTTCGACCACCAACTATCAGGCGATTTACTATTTCCGCCCGGTTGCGACCACCGCTTCGACTACCACTCTGTCGCCGGTTTCCTATATAACCAGCGGAAACCCGATCAAGCACACTAACCTCGGCAGTGGTGCCTACGCAACAGCAGGCGGTTTGTTACCAATCCTGCCGGCAAAAAATGAGATACTGATAGCGAAAACAGTCAGTCATGCCACACTGCCGGAACAGGGTGGTACCGTGACCTACACGCTCAGTGCTACCAACTATGGTGCCTATAGTGTGAGCCTGGATAGTTTCATTGATACCCTGCCGACGGGTGCGACTTATGTACCGGGCTCGACCACATTCAATGATGTACCGTTTTCTGATCCTTATGAGCTTCCTGATGGTGTTACTCTTGACTGGTCTTCGTTGTTCGATATTCCGGGAGGTGCGACACGCAGCCTGATATTCCAGGCTACTTTACCTGCAGCACCGGGCACCTATACCAATGCTGCTCACGCCCTGATTGGTAACGCAATTCTTGATACCACGTTGGCCACCAGCGATTATGCACCGCCGACTGTAGATACCGTCGTGCTAAATGCGCCCGGTATTACTAAAGTGTTCTCACCAACCGCGCTGGCCATCACCACCAGCTCAACGATGACTTTGACCATCAGTAATATAAATGTGGCCCACGCACTGAGTGGCATTGCGGTAAGTGATACTCTGCCAGCAGGGCTGGTGTTCGCCGCACCAACGAATGCGGCTACGACCTGTTCCGGGGCTGCACTGAATGTCACTGGCACGACGATTTCGATCAGTGGTGGCACGCTAGCCATAGGGCAGAGCTGTACTGTTTCTGTAGATGTCACGTCATCGACTAATGGCAGTTACAACAATGTGACTGATGTAGTGTCATCGACCAATGGTGGTACCGGCGCTACTGCCAGTGCGACTATCACTTTTTCGCCGAAGCCAACGATCAGCAAAGCATTCTCGGTTGCGACTATCCCGCTTGATGGCACAGCCACGCTCACCCTTGATATTACGAATAATACGACCGGTGCGATCACCGGTATGACTTTTGATGACCTGTTCCCTGCTGGACTGGTTACCGCAAATCCAGCTTCGTTGAGTTCGACCTGTGGTGGTACGGTGAATGCGTGGGATGGCACCACGGCGACAGCGCTCAATGCAGCAGGTGGTGATGTCGGTATTCAGCTGACTGGTGGTGGTATTGCCGATGCCGCTGGCACATGTTCGATCTCCATTGATGTCACTGTGGCTGCAGCCGGCGATTATGCTAATACCACTAGCGGCGTTGATTCGAATGAATCGACCCCGGCTGGTCCGCTCAGTAATACGGCAATACTCTCGGTGCTGGATCCGCCGACAGTGGGCAAGGCATTCTCGCCTTCGACGATTGGTAAGGGGCAAACCTCAACGCTGACGGTTACCCTGACTAACCCGAATACCACGGCGATTAGTGGTGCCGCATTTACCGATAGCTATCCCGCTAATTTGATCAATGCGACAATGACTAATCTAACGAATTCCTGTGGCGGTACTGCAACGGCAGCTGCGGGTGGTGGCAGCCTGAGTCTTTCTGCTGGCACGATTCCAGCCAGTGGCAGCTGTACCGTGAGTCTCGATGTCACCTCCAATGTTGTCGACCTGGGTGGTTATACCAACACACTGGCTATTGGCGCGGTGACCACCAGCAATGCTGGCAGCAACGCAGTGGCAGCTTCAGACACGCTGATTGTTAACGCCACGCCAACCATTGATAAGAGCTTTAGTTTCAATCCGGCGACCGGTATCGGTACGATGAGTATTACTATTACCAACAATGATACGGCGGCGATTGATACCCTGTCATTCACCGATCTTTTTCCGGTGGGCATGAGCACCGATAATCCACCGAGTGTATCGCCGACAACGCCCTGTGGTGCAGGCAGTAGCATTGAGTCCTGGGATGGAACCACAGCCGGAACACTTTCTGCAGCCGGAGGTGATGGTGGTATCAAACTTACCGATGGACAGGTTGCAGCAGGTGGCAGCTGTACCTTCAGTATCAACCTTGCGGTCAATGCGCTTGGTGTTTATCAAAACCAGACCTCAGGCCTGACAGGTTCTTTTGTCGGTACAGGCAGTGTCAGTAATATTGCGACCTGGATCGCGCCTGCTATTAGTAAAAACTTTACACCGACACAGGTGACGCCAACCACACTGGGACCCAGTGATATTTCACGGATGGTGATTACCATCACCAACCCCAGTTTGACAACGAGCCTGACGGGGCTGGCGATCACGGATACCTATCCGACTACAGCGACTGAACTGGCTGGTGGTACGCTGAATGCAGCGATGACCTCACCAACACCGATTAATGAATCTACTACCTGTGGTGGCACGCTGACGGCGACGACTACAGGTTTCAGTTTTTCTGGTGGTACGTTGGCGCCGGGTGCCAGTTGTACGATTGAGACCGATGTGTATGCAACCGATACCACGCCAGCGATCTATTACAACACGACAGGTAATGTCGCTTCAGACCAGGGTATTGGTGTTTCTGGTGCGGATTCACTGATTATTACCACCAAACCGACGATTGATAAATCATTCCTGACCAGTCCAGTCACGCTGTCGGCTGGCACAGCAACCAGTACCATGCGCATTGTTGTCGATAACAACTCTGCTATCGATATTACTGATCTATCGTTCAGCGATACCTTTCCGACCAGCCCATCGCAAATGATCTGGGTCAGTACTGATGCTAATACCTGTGGTGGTACGTTGACTGATGAAGCCGATGCGGCGCTGGTTTCTGGCGCATCGACGAGTCTCAAATTGGCCGGTGGTTCGATTACTGCTTTAGCGGTGACCTGTACCATCGATATCACTGTGCAGATTTCGGCTGCGGGGACTTATTACAACACCACCACCGGTGCGACTTCTTCTGCGAATGCCACCGTTGGCCCGGTGAGTAATACCACTGAACTGGTTGCACAGCTGGCAGCACCTACGGCGACCAAGTCATTTGCCAATGCGGCGTTCCAGGTTGATGGCACGAACCGGTTAACGATTACATTGACTAACTCAAACACATTAGCCATCACCAATGTGGCATTTACTGATACTTATCCAGCGAACCTGGTCAATGCAACGGTACCCAATATTGCCAATAGTTGTGGTGGTACGGCAACGGCAGCTGCGGCTGCCGGTACCCTGAGTATTTCAGGCGGCACTATTCCAGCATCGGGTTCATGTGCGATTGAAGTTGATTTGACCGCTACACAGGCAGGTGCTTACACCAATACACTACTGGCTAATGCAGTGGCTTCGGGAAATGCTGTTGCCGGTCCGGCGGCCGATGTGACATCAGACACTACCGCTTATTTGCCACCGATACTGAGCAAGGCATTTGGTGCGGCGACGATCAATATGGGTGGCAGTGCGTCAATGGTATTAACGCTGACCAATCCGGCCAGTAACACGGCAGCGATTACCGGTGTTAGTGTCGATGATACCTTCCCGGGCGGCATGACTCTGGATGATACAACCTTCACTTATACACCAGCAGCCTGTGGCAGTGTGACGCAGACAGATGGTGTTACCGCTTCTGTTGCAGGTGATGCTGCTATTCGTTTCAGCGTAGCTTCACTGGCAGCAGGTGTTTCCTGTGAAGTCTCAGTTAATATCACTTCATCGACAACCGGTGCGGTGACTAATACCACCGATGTTCCCGTTGCGACTGGACCTGTGGCTCTCACCGGTATCACTGCATGGGATGACATTGAGGTAGTCAGTGCGCCGAGTATCATGTTGCTGAAATCAGTACAGACAATAAGCGATCCAGTAAATCTCGGTGCTAATCCGAAGGCGATACCGGGGGCGGTGATGCAATACAATATTATCGCGACCAATAGCGGCGCAGGTTCAGCAGATATAGATTCGACCATTCTTATCGACCCGATTCCAGCTAATACTTTGCTGTATGTTGATGATATTGGCGGTGGTGGTTCAGGGCCTGTGTTGTTTACGCAGGGCGCGACTTCCAGCACCTTGAGTTACGGCTTTGTTTCACTGGGTGATGGCGGTGATGATGTATCCTTCTCGAATGATGGCGGCACGCTCTATAATGTTACGCCTACTTTTGATGTCACCACGGGCTGCGATACAACAGCCCCAGCGATTACGCATATCAAGGTGAATCCGAAAGGTACGTTTGTTGGTAATGTGGTTCCGCCGAGCCCGAGCTTCCAGCTTTCTTTCCGTGTTTGCGTTCAATAAAAAAGCACAGCTCATCGCTGAACTGTGCTTTTGTCAAAGCGAATTTTCTCAGCTAATCAGGACTTTTCTCGGGCAATCGCACGGTGGCCAATGTCGGTTCTGAAATAAACGTCTTTCCATGAAATCGCATTGACTATTTCATAAGCCTTTGCCTGTGCATCGGTAACCGAATCACCCAGCGCGCAGGCGCATAAAACACGACCACCTGCGGTGACCACCTGGCCGTCTTTTTCAGCGGTGCCGGCGTGGAAAATTTTAGTGTTGATATTATCGGCGCTATCGAGACCACTGATGATATCGCCCTTGTTGTAATCATCGGGGTAACCGCCTGCCGCCAGTACAACGCCGATAGAAGTGCGTTCATCCCAGTCAGCTTTTGCGATATCAAGTTTGCCGTCGAGAGCCTGCAAACAGTGCTCAACTAAATCAGATTTCAAACGCATCATAATCGGCTGAGTTTCAGGGTCGCCAAAGCGCACGTTGTATTCCAGCACATTGGGTTTGCCGGTCTCGTCGATCATCACGCCCGCGTATAAAAAACCGGTGTAGTCGTTGCCTTCAGCCGCCATGCCATCAACCGTCGGGCGAATTACCTCGTTCATAATACGCTCGTGAATTTCCGGGGTGACTACCGGTGCTGGTGAATAAGCACCCATGCCGCCGGTATTTGGGCCGGTATCGCCGTTATCGCGCGCCTTGTGATCCTGCGAAGTCGCCATCGGCAAAATGTTTTTGCCATCAACCATACAGATGAAACTGGCTTCTTCACCGAACAGGAATTCTTCGATGACTACTCGCGCACCGGCATCGCCAAAGCGGTTGCCGGAGAGCATGTCGGTGACCGCAGCAATCGCTTCGTCTTCGGTCTGCGCCAGGATCACGCCTTTACCCGCAGCCAGACCATCGGCCTTAACCACCAGCGGTGCACCCTGCTGTTTTACGTAAGCAATGGCCTTGGCTTCATCGGTGAAGTTACCGTAAGACCCGGTGGGAATATTGTGGCGAGCCAGAAAATCTTTGGTGAAAGCTTTTGAGCCTTCCAGCTGCGCTGCGCCTTTGCTCGGGCCGAAAGCTTTCAGACCAGCGGCGGAGAATTCGTCAACAATGCCTTCCACTAGCGCCGCTTCGGGGCCAATGATAGTCAGCCCAATGTCGTTGTTTTTGGCAAAGTCGAGTAGCGCGGGGATATCTTCGCCACCGATATTGACGTTTTCGATACCCTCTTCGAGAGCTGTGCCGGCGTTACCGGGAGCCACATAAACTTGATCAACTTTGGGAGATTGGGCAGCTTTCCAGGCCAGCGCGTGTTCACGGCCACCACCACCAACGATAAGAACTTTCATTGTATTTCCTGATGCAGTATTCAATAGGAGTGGGATTTTATATTGTTGATGGGGGAGGGGATAGGGGGAATTGGATTTTTAGTATTTAAGGTCGTCATCCCTGTCTGTTTTTGAATCGAAACAGTGGTGCATGGATGCGCTGGTTATGAACCTAAGGTATGGAATCCAGATTTTAGATTCTGACTTCAATACGTTGAGGTGTAATAAATGAAATGTAATTCATTGTATGGATTACCATGTGACCGCATGGTGCTAGAATATTCCGCGGGGATCAGATCTCATTAATCAACCAAAAGAGTCATTTTATGAAAATAACAGTAATCACCTTATCGCTGCTATTGCCGGCGGTAGCCTTCGCGCAAAATTCACTGGATATGAATAGTGTAGATATGCAGAATATAATGAAGCATATAGGGGAAATGGAGTCCTGTATGCAGGCTATTGATGAAACAAAGATGAATGAGATAAGGGATAACTCTATTCATATGGAAGCAGAAATTTCCGCTTTATGCAAAGACGGAAAGCGTTCACAAGCACAGGAAAAGGCGGTTTCATATGGAAAGAAAATGATGAACGATGCCACAATGAAAGCGATGATTAAATGTAGTGAGCCGATGAAAGGAATTATGAGGGCGACGCCAATAGTGCCATTTGATGCGAATGCAGAAATACAAGATAAGCATGTCTGTGATTAGCGCGGTAGGGTGCAATAAACACAGAGCATTGCACCGTATGGTTATAAGAAAGTGTTTTTAAATCCCCCCTGTATGACCTGTCTCAGCATTTAACTTTTCCAGGGCGATTTCTCGCATGCGAAATTTTTGCAGTTTGCCGGTGACGGTCATCGGGAAGTCTTTGACAAACCAGATGTGTTTGGGTATTTTGAAATGCGCAATCTGCTGCTTGCAATACTCACGCATTTCTTCTTCGCTTGCCTGTTCGCCTGCGTGTAATTGAATCCATGCCATGACGGCTTCGCCATAGAATTCATCGGGGACACCGAACACGGCCACTTGCGCAATTTTGGGATGGCTAAAGAGAAATTCTTCAATCTCTTTGGGGTAGATATTTTCACCGCCGCGGATGATCATTTCCTTGCGCCTGCCGGTAATGCGCACGTAGCCATCAGCATCCATGGTGCCGAGATCACCCGAATATAACCAGCCACTCTGATTGACCGTTTCTGCGGTCTTATCGGGCTGGCCGTAATAACCCTGCATGATGTGATAGCCACGAAAACAGATTTCACCGATTTCGCCCAGAGGCACGGTCGCCCCGGTTTCAATGTTGACGATTTTGACTTCCTGATGCGGCAGGTTTTTCCCCACCGTTTCAGTGCGGCGTTGCATGCTGTCATCGCGGGTGGTCAGGTGGGTTAGTGGTGAGGCTTCGGTTTCACCATAACCAATTAGAATTTCAGAGCAGTGCATTTCTTCCATGACACGTTTCATCAGCGGTGCAGGGCAGGGCGCTCCTGCCATGATGCCGGTGCGTAAACTGCTCATATCGTAGTTTTTAAAATCAGGATGTTCCAGTTCGGCGATGAACATGGTGGGCACGCCGTGTACCGCGGTGCAGCGTTCGGCTTCGATCGCATGCAGCACTGCCGGTGCATCAAAATGTTCTGCGGGTATTACCATGCAGGCGCCTACCGAGAGACAGAGCAGGTTGGCCAGCACCATGCCGAAACAGTGATAAAAGGGCACCGGGATGCACAGTCGGTCATGCTCGGTGAAGTGCATGGCTTTGGCTGAGAAGTAGGCGTTGTTCAGAATATTATGATGCGTCAGCAGCACGGCTTTGGGAAAACCGGTGGTGCCAGAAGTGTACTGAATATTGATAGCATCATCTCGATCCAGCGAGGCGGTGATGGCATCCAGACTTTCTGTGCTTACGCCTTCGGCGGCGGCCAGCACTTCTGACCAGGCTGCAAAACCGGGATAAGGTTTTTGGGTGGCCGCCGAGTTAGCCGGATCAAAAACCACCACCCTGCGTAAATGCGGAAAGGCCTTGCTGTTTAAATCGCCATCGGTTTCATTTTTAAGTTCGGGTAACAGTTCCACCAGCATTTCGACATAGTTGCTGCTGCGAAACGAGGGGATGGTAAAGACGCCGTGGATTTCGGAGCGTTCCAGTGCATAAGCCAGTTCTCGCGAGCGGTAGGCCGGGTTGATGTTGACCAGAACCGCACCGATTCTCGCTGTGGCCATTTGTACCAGCAGCCATTCCAGATTATCGGTGGACCAGACGCCGATGCGGTCGCCCCGGTTAAAGCCTATGCCCAACAGTCCCAGTGCCAGCTGGTCAACTACCTGAGACAGTTCCCTGTATGTTAAGCGTCGCTGTTGTGGCAATGAGACGATGGCTTCGTGGTCAGGAAAACGTTGCACGACCTCGGCAAAATGTTCGGGGATGGTGGCGCCCAGTAAGGGCTCGTCCCCGCCGCGATGAAAGTAACTTTTTTGCGCCTGTATCATGTTGGTGATTTATTTTTGCTCTTATTACTCTTTATCTAAACTGGTTGTCTTTTGCACTTCATCCCAATAGTCATCCACCTTCTTCTGGATTTCATTGATGAGCGCATCATTACATTGCGGTTCAAACAAATGCGCAAAACGTCCCTGGTGTTTCAGATAATCTTCAACCGGAATTCGCTGACGTGGAATTTTGGTATGGGTGACTTTGCCGTCGATATATTCCTTCAGTGGCCAGACGCCGCTCTTCACCGCCAGCTTGCCAATCTCGACGGACTCTTTGGGATCGAAGTCCCAGCCGGGAGGACAGGGTGCCAGCGCGATGATCATCCTGGGTCCTTTCAGGCTGCGGGCTTTTTCGATCTTGCGGGCCAGATCCACCGGTTCGGTACCGATGACCGTGGCCACATAGGCCGGTTTGTGTGCGGCCCAGATGGAAAACAGGTCCTTTTTAAAACCGGGAAAGCCGAGCGGGCCTTTACTGGTTGCTGTCTTGGCAGCATGCGGTGTAGCACCGGAGTACTGTTGCCCGGTGTTGCCATAACCTTCGTTGTCGTAACAGATGTAGAGAAAATCCAGGTTGCGCTCCATCGCGCCGGAGGTGGCGGATAATCCCATGCCGTAGGCGGAACCATCACCGGTCAGCACTACTACCTCCATATTTTCTTCCGGCGGGATACGCTTTTTCTCTAATAGAATATCCAGCGCATCACGCACACCCTGGGCACCGGCCGGTGCCGAGGCCATGGCGGTATAAAGCCAGGAACCGCGGAACGGGGTGAAAGGGTAAACCGACAGCAAAGTCATACAACCGGCAGCATTAACAAATACTGATTTCTCGCCAATCACATCATAGACTTGATGTAGCGCTTCCAGGCCACCGCAACCGGAACACATCGGGGTGCCCGTGCCCAGCAGGTGGGTCGAGGGAAGATCTTTCATGCGGCGATAAAAAGTGGCTTTTACTTCCGTCATTTTTTTTCTCCCAGTTCATCTCGCTCGACTTTCGCAACGGCCTGAAGTTTTCGTACTTCGCGCAGTTCGCTTTCGGTATATAGCAGTCGTGGTGGCGGAACCTGACCCTCTTCAACAGCGCGCTGGGTGACCGCGGAGATTTCAAAAAATTCTTCGAGTGATATATCTCGCCCGCCCAGTCCGCCGATAAAACTCAGCAGGATTCGGGGTGACTCGGGCTGGCCATAAAGGGCTGAAGCCAGTTCTGAATGTAACACCCCGCCCATGCCCATGGAGATGTTCTGGTCGATCACCGCTACGCCTTTTTTGCCAGCTAGCAGTTGCTGGAAGTGCTGGGCGGGAAACGGGCGTAGCAGGCGTGGGCGCAACAGGCCAACGGCCTGACCGTTTTCGCGTAAACGATCCACGGCTTCGCGCGCCTTGGTCGCAAAAGAGCCCATCATGACAAAGACCAGCTCAGCATCATCTGTGCGGTAGCTTTCGATCGCTGTATATGATCGGCCAAAGCGTTCGGCAAATTCAGTCGCAATTTCATCGTAAACGGCCAGGCCATTTTGTGCGGCCAGATGGCTTTCATAGCGAAAATAAGAATAGGGAGATCCACCGAGCACGGCGACGGCCTGGCTGACTGGTGAGCTGGCACGAAAACGAATATTTTCTGGATCATAGTCACCGACGAACTGCCGGGCCGCAGTTTCATCCGGTATTTCCACCGGCTCGCGGGTAAAGGAGAGGTAAAAGCCATCAAGATTAACGATTACCGGCAGGCGTACGCGGGGATCTTCGCCCAGGCGAAAGGCCATCAGGGTGCTATCGAGCACTTCCTGGCAGGTGGAGCAGTGGATCTGCAAAAAGCCTGAGTCCCGTGCCGCCAGAATGTCGTTGTGATCGGGTTCCAGGGTGATCGGGGAAGAGAGGCCGCGCGACACATTGACCAGTACAAATGGCGCACGCCAGCCGGCAACGGTATAGAGCATTTCCATACCATACAGCAGTCCCTGACTGGAAGTCGCGCTGAACACCCTGACACCCGTTGCTGCCGCCGCACCCGCTGAGGTGATCATCGAGTGTTCGGATTCGAGGGTGACCATGCGGGCATCCATTTCATCGGTGTCAATCCAGTTACCCAGCGCTTCGATGATCTCGGTTTGCGGGGTGATCGGAAAGGCGGGGATATAATCTGTGGCAGCCAGACGAGCGCCCCAGGCAGCGGCACCATTGCCGGTTAACAATTTACGTTTCATGCCTGACCTCCTTTGGCTTCTTCGGCCTGCGCCACTTCTTCCGCAATGGCGTGAATCGCATGGGGTGGGCACTGGGCGACACAGACCATGCAGCCCTTGCAGTGATCATAGTCGATATCGGGCAGGCCCTGCTCAGTCACATTGATCGCGCCATCGGGACAAAAGGTACTGCATACCCACCAGCAACCACTGCAATGTTCATAATCGATGACCGGCCGCTGGGTTCGCCACAGGCCGGTTTTTACCTGCACGCTGTTCGCGGCGGCGTGAATGCTCGGCGCAGAAATTCGGGCATCTTCAAAAGGCAGCTCGACCCAGGCTGGACGGGTATAGTTAGCGGCTGATGTTTTCTCCATTGTGCTGACGCAGCCAGCGTGTTTTTTCATCAGGTCGAAAGCCGTTAAGGCCTTGTGAAGATTTTTTTCCACCACGGCATGGCCCAGATCGCCGAGCTCTTCCTCGATGGCCTGGCTTAATGATTCACGCGTAATGACGCCGAGCAACTTTGCAGCGGCGCCGGTGCAGGTCGCGCCGATAAAACGTAATTCAGCTCGATCCTCTGTTTCGACTGGCAATGTAAACACCTTGCCGCTGATATTGAGACGTTGTTTCCATACTTCTGGAGATTCATCACTGTTGATCAGGATGACGGTATGTTTATCCACCCCGGCAAGCACGCCAGCACCGGGTACTGGCACCAGGCTGTCATCGGCGACAATGACCAGGTCGGCCTGGGTGATAATGCCGCGCTCGTTAATCGGTGTTTCATCAGCACGTACATAGGCGAAGATGGGCGCGCCACGACGTTCAGCACCATAACGCGGGGCATCCTGGACTTCATAGCCCTGCAGGAAAAAGGCTGTGCCCAGAATGCGGCTGGCGGTTTTCATGCCCTGTCCGCCTCGGCCGTGAAAACGTATACGATACATAACCTCTCCTGTTTCGCTCTCCACTTCGGAGTGCGTGAGTTCTAGGTAAAGTCCGGTGCTGAAGAAAACAACGAGTAACGCCGGAAGCTCATCGCTTTTCTGACTCGTTCAAGCGCCAGTTCCATTGAGGCTTCACGCGGTAGAATTTGTTTGTGCCGGACGGCTTCCAACACTAGTTCAGTGTTGCGGCGTAACTTGTCTTCAATCGCCTGTAAAGCTGCCGATTCGCTGGCTCCTTGATACTCCATGGCTGCACAGATAACGCCGCCAGCATTGGCGATAAAGTCGGGGATACATAATATATTTTTTTCGTGCAGGATTTTTTCAGCACCATGGGTAAATGGAATATTCGCGCCTTCGACCACCAGTCTGGTGTTTAAGCGATGAACGTTCTGTTCATTGACCACATCAGGTCGCGCAGCGGGGATCCAGATATCGCATTCGACATCGATGACATCATCACGATTCATTTTCTTCGCGTCAGGGTAATCGGTGACACACTGGCCGGCCTGTTTCAACTTCAGTAATTGACCAACATCCAGTCCGTCTACATTGTGGATGGCACCACCGGAATCGGCGGCCGCTACCAGCACCGCACCCCTGGAGGCCAGAAAACGGCTGACGTTCATGCCGACAGCGCCGAACCCCTGCACAACGAAACGGGCACCTTTTAGTTCAAAGTCACAATGCTGCAGGGCGACGTCCACCACATGGCTCAAGCCCCAGCCAGTAGCGCCAATTTCATCCAGGGGGATGCCGCCAATTTCACGGGGCAGGCCAACAACACGACCAATTTCGTCTTTTACCCAGGCCATACATTCTTCATCGGTGCCCATGTCCGGGGCAAAAATATAGGTCTCTTCATTACGTAGCGCATTGGCAAGTGCGCGGATTAGTTTTTCTTTCTCGACTTTGGGCATTTTGGGGTCGCCGTACAATACAGCTTTGCCTCCGCCGTGTGGCAGGCCGGCGGCGGCGTTTTTGAAAGTCATGGCCCTGGCAAGTCGGACGCATTCTTCTGTCGTGACATCCGCTGCCATGCGTACGCCTCCGATAGATGGCCCTTTGGCGACATTATCGACAACCAGAACAGCTTTAAGGTTAACGGAAGGTTCGTGCACATGAATGAC
>JAGLQT010000177.1 GCA_023136715.1 Gammaproteobacteria bacterium
AAATTAAAGATCGTTTCCATTGTTTCGCTCCATTGGGTTTATTGTCTGGCCGCTTAAACTTACATTAACGCATCCATGTCAAAGCCCAGTAAGTTTCGCTAAACACCTAAATCATATTGATACAATAATAGTGCAATGCTAATAAAGCAAACCTTAATCATGAGACAAATCAATTGTTCTTTCTGATTTGTGTCAAAGTAAAAAAGTTATTGAAAAGTAATGTGATTATCGAAGTATTTCATTATTTTTTAACACAGTTATTTTATGTTTATTAAAGATTAAGGTTGTGGCTTAGTCATGCAAAAACAATTAATCATTATTGGTATTATTCTTGTGGTGCTTGGCGTGTTCTGGCCCTGGCTACAGAAAGCGGGTTTGTTTCGTTTGCCGGGAGATGTTGTGATCGAGCGAGAAAACTTCCGTTTTTATTTGCCGGTTACCAGTGCCGTTACTATTAGTATAATTGTGAGTATTGTTTTCTGGTTGTTTCGCAAGTGATGAGGAAATTTTAATATAAATTTAGAATGAAGCAACTGGAATCAGAGTGAAGCGTGTCTATCTGTACCTTTCACGTTCAAGCATGGTAAAAGAAATATCCCCATGGGACCTGAAAACTTTTCTCTAGTGAATCCAGAAGCGAAGGTTGGGGAGTCGCTTCTTTCGGATAAATATCTGTTATCTCAATAAAGCACCGAGCAAAGCCTGCTGACTTGCGCCAGTTGTATTGCCATGCGTCTGAAGTTACCTGGCAATGGCTGCATTCAAGTTGGTTATCTTTTAAAATTTCTCGCCAGTTTTTCTCTGGCTTTTTACATTGGGGGCAATGCGGTGCAAAACTGTGTTTGCCGGTTAAGGCGGTGATGCCAGGCATGGTGCTTATACGTATAAACGTAAACTTGCCATCAGCGGTTTCATCTTCGAGCTTGATGTTGGGTGAGCATCCCATGAAGCTGACATGATCGAGAAATTTTTTGCCGACCAAAAAACTGTTTTCATCTTTGTTTAAAGGATCTCCCGCTAGTCCTGATTGCTGTAAAAACTTTATTAATGCTTCTAGATTGTCGAGTGTCCAGTTCGGCTCTTTTGGGTGCAGCACCAGTGAGGCATTTGAGGTGAAAGCGTTCACGATTCGTTATCTGGTTTCTCTTTTACTTTGTCATCATCATCCATAATGATTCGATGCGCAGGACCTTCGAGGTCTTCGAACTGGTCAGATTTAACCGCCCATAAAAACACCCAGACGATGCCGGCAGCTATTATCAGTGCAAGTGGAACTAGAAGATAAAGGGATTCCATAGAGTTTACGCTTAGTTATTTATGAGGCTTTTTTGGTTAAACGTAATGCATTCAGCACTACTAGTAATGAGCTGGCCGACATGCCGATGGCAGCCATCCAGGGGTCAACATATCCGGCAGCAGCAGCGGGTACAGCTAGCAGATTGTAACTGAAAGCCCAAGTTAAGTTTTGTCGAATAATTTTTAGAGTGCGTGTTGATATATTGTAACCAGTATATAAATGCTCGATATGATTGGACAAAAGAATCATATCGGCGTGGGCGGCAGCAAGTTGTGTGCCACTGCCCATGGCGATGGAGATATCGGCACCGGCGAGTACCGGGGCATCATTGATGCCGTCACCGGTCATGGCAACGATGGCACCGTTTTGTTGCATGTCCTGTACTCTGGCCAGTTTGTCGGCGGGCTTTAAATCGGCGTAAACGTTCTCGATGCCAATTTTTTTTGCGATACGTTTGGCGTTGGCTTCGTGGTCACCGGTCATCAGGCTGATGGTTTTGTTTTGCCGCTTGAGTTTCTGGATTAAAGTTTTGGCTTCGTCCCTGAGTTCGTCATCGAAGGCGAAGACGGCGAATATTTGTTTTTCTGTGGCCAGGGCAACCAGTGTCATTTCGTTGATTTGATATTGCTTTAGTAATTCAGCTGAAACTTCTTGTTCGGTAATTTGCTTTATGTAATTGAGATTGCCGAGATACCACTGTGTGCCATCGATAACACCACTAACTCCTAAGCCTGCGGTATTTTCTAACTGGCTGACTTTGATTTTTTTAGATTTGTCGGCGGCGGCCTGGATAATGCTTTTGGCGACCGGGTGCTCGGAACCGGATTCCAGGGCGGCGGCAATTTGAAGGTGGTGGTCGATGTCGGCTTCATCCAGCGCCACGGCCTTGATGAGTTGAATATTGCCCTGTGTTAGCGTGCCTGTTTTATCGAAAACAAAATCAGTGGCTTTGCTCAGTGTTTCCAGGGCGGTTGCACTGTTGGGTAATAACCCCAGTTTGGCGAGTTGGCCGCTGGCAGCGGTGAGAGCAGCGGGTGTTGCCAGTGATAGTGCGCAGGGGCAGGTGACCACGAGTGTGGCAATAGTGATGGCGACCCAATGTTCAGGGTCGGTTTGATACCAGTACAGGGCGACGCCGCTGGCCAGCAGTAAAATGATACTGACAAATTTTGATGCCAGGCGGTCGGCCATTTTTGCGATGGCTGGTTTTCTATTTTGTGCCTCGTCGAGCAGGCGATGGATGGAAGCGAGCACGGTATCATCGCCGATTTTGTCGATTTTAACCACCAGTGGGCTTTCGGTGTTGGTGCTGCCGCCGACAACCTCATCATTGATGGTTTTGGTGACGGGCAGGCTTTCGCCGGTGATGAGTGATTCATTAATGCCTGAGGTGCCTTCGACAATGCTGCCATCTGCGGGGATGTTTTCGCCGGGTCGAACCAGCACGTAATCACCGATACTGAGTTCAGCGACGGAGACACTGGTCTGGCCTTGATGGTTGAATATGCCATTGTCATCAACCGCCAGTTTTGTCGCGATGGCAGGTTGTAAGTTGAGCAGGGCTTCGGTGGCTTCGGCGGTGCGTTTGCGCGCGTTGGATTCGAAGTAGCGTGCCGATAGCAAAAAGAAAGTGAACATGGCGACGGAGTCGAAATAGACTTCGCCGCTGCCCTGTATGGTGTGCATGACGCTGGCGCTAAAGGCGATACCAATTCCTAGTGCCACGGGTACATCCATGCCGACACGTTTGTTTTTAAGATCACGCAGCGCGGCACTAAAGAAGGGACTGGAGGCAAATAGTAGCAAGGGTATTGTGACAGCCATGCTTACCCAGCGAAACATCTGTTTGAAGCCTTCTTCCATGCCCCACCATTCGCCGGTATACATGGCCACAGCCAGTATCATGATTTGCATGCCCAGTACAGCGGCGATGCCAATGCGGCGCAGCTGCTGTTTTTTCTCTTTTTCGATAAGGCGCTGTTGTTGGTCGGGGTTATAAGGATGCGCTAAATAACCGATACGGGTGATGGATTCCAGGATTTCGCTGAGCGTGATGCGGTTATTATCCCATCGAACTTTCGCGCGGTTATTGGAATAATTAATGCTGGCGCTGATCACACCGGGCAGGGCATTTAAATGTTGCTCGTTGAGCCAGATACAGGCGGCGCAGACGATGCCCTCGAGAATAAGAGAAACTTCGCGTATTTGCTCGCTACCGTCGGAAATAAACTGCTTTTGCACCTGCGGGTTGTCGTAGGCCTTGAGCTGTTGCAGGAATTCAGGAATGATTTCTTCGGCTTTTTGTGAGGGTGCGGTTCTGAATTTGTAGAAATCTTCCATGCCGCTATCGACGATAGATTGTGCTACCGCCTGGCAGCCATAGCAGCACATGGCTTCATCGTTGCCATTGATATTTACCTTGATATCGAGCTGCTTTGGTACAGGTAAGCCGCAGTGAAAACAGGGTTTTTCTGGGTTTTCTTGTTTCATTAATGCTATTTATTTTTTCGATTTAGGTTCTAAAAATGCACAAAGGGTGCTTTAATCATCAGTATGATTGTGTACCTGAGCTTATAGTTTATAATGATGAGCATCGATACAGTATGCTCTAGACCATAAATAAGCCCGTTTAGCTGAAAATAAGTAAAAAATATGCCTGATGTAAATAAACCACAGTTAGTAACATTTGACCGGCTCAAGGTCTCTTGTGGGCAATGTAATTTGAACGAGCTTTGTTTTCCACATGGCATGAATCCAGAGGATATGAGTAAGCTGGATACGATAGTTGAGCAGCGTAAGCCATTGCATAAGAATGACCATCTATATCGTGAGGGTGATGTTTCGCATGCTATTTATGCTGTACGCTCCGGTAGTGTGAAAACCCTGGTTGAAAGTCCGAATGGTGATGAGCAGATCGTTGGCTTTCATTTGCCGGGTGAACTGTTGGGTCTGGATGGCTTTATGGACGGTAGTCATACTTGTACGGCCATTGCTCTGGAAACAACCAGTGTTTGCGCTATGCCTCTACCCAAGCTCGAAGGCTTATGTACCACACTTCCAGGTTTGCAGCATCAAATGCAGCGAATTATGGGCAAGGAAGTGACTGAAGAGCATTTGATGTTATTGATGCTGGGCAAGATGAGTGCCGAGGAAAAAATTGCGACTTTTCT
>JAGLQT010000178.1 GCA_023136715.1 Gammaproteobacteria bacterium
TGAGTAAAGTGTTTCTTGGTGGTGTAACTCGTGGTACTACAAATGGTACTTTGCCAGAAACTGTTTTTGTTATGTTCCAGATGACCTTTGCCATTATTACTCCTGCTTTGATCGTGGGTGGTTTTGCTGAGCGAATGAAATTTTCATCCATGCTGCTATTCAGTGTGTTGTGGTCAACGCTGGTTTATTTCCCGGTTTGTCACTGGGTATGGGGCGGCGGCTGGCTAAGTCAAATGGGCTTGCTAGATTTCGCTGGTGGTACTGTGGTTCATATTACTGCTGGTGTTGGCGCTATTGTGGCTGCAATGGTGCTGGGTAATCGTAAAGGCTTTCCGGGAACGCCGATGATGCCGCACAACATGACTATGACGGTTACTGGTGCTGGCATGTTGTGGGTAGGCTGGTTTGGTTTTAATGGCGGTAGTGCGGTTGCCGCCAATGGCGATGCAGGTATGGCGATTCTTGTTACGCATATCAGTGCGGCCTGTGGTGCACTGACATGGTCAGCGATTGAGTGGATTAAATATGGTAAGCCGAGTGCACTGGGTATTGTTACTGGTATGGTGGCAGGTCTGGGTACGATCACACCTGCTTCAGGTTATGTTGGCCCTGCAGGTGCTTTGTTTATTGGTATCAGTGCCGGTTTTGTCTGCTTTGTGTGTACGGTGTTTATCAAACGCACATTAAAAATTGACGATTCACTGGATGTTTTTCCAGTACACGGGGTTGGCGGTATTCTTGGTACTTTTCTGGCCGGGATTTTTGTTGCGTCGGAATTTGGTGGTGCAGGTCTGGCAGAGGGTGTAACCATGAGTGAGCAAGTGGGTGTGCAATTGATCGGTATTCTTGCAACGCTGGTTTGGACTGCGGTGATTAGTTACGGCATTCTGAAACTGGTTGATAAACTTATTGGACTTAGAGTGACTGAGGAAGAAGAAACCGAGGGTCTGGATATTTCACAGCATGAGGAACGTGGCTATATTTTGTAAATATCTGGAAGTTGTACAATAAAAAAGCCGGACATCATGTCCGGCTTTTTTATTGGGTGTGTAGAAAGCGGGTGCCTAATGAACTTGTTGCAGGTCATTTACCACATGGCTTAATGCATGGTCAAAAACAGAGTGACCCATAATGACTTTTGATTTTTCATTAGCGAGCTCATCCAGAAAATCACCCAGATTTTTTTCAATGACAACTTCACCCTGATAATTTACAAATACCAGTTTTTGGTCTTCTAGAATGACGACGGAAAGTTTGCAGCGACGTTGCGCCCTGTCTTCACCGTTATAAATCTGGAACCACATGCCAGGTACAATATTGGAAGGCAGTTGTAATTTTGGTGATTCATCTTCATCAGGTTCTGCCTCGTTGCTTGCAGCTTGATTGATAGAAGCTGTAGTGTCAGTTTCTTCTTCAGTAGTTTCAGCGGCTTCATCGAAATCAGCTTGATCAATCAGTGATTGATGTATGTCGCTCAGGTGTTGAATGACCCGCTCAATATCCTCTTCAGATTGGTTGGTTCTTTGAAGGTAATTACGTGTCGATTCAATTAAGTTGTCTCGATTTTCAACCAGATGATCAAGGTCGTTGATGTTGTTGAAGGGTTGCACGCTATTGATAATTGATCTGAGCGTATGAACGATGCTCACCCATTCATCATTTTCCTTGCCTTGTTTCAGGTAATGGTTGTACATCATAGTTGGCCAGCGTTTTAAAACCAGTGCATGTATGGTTTCGGGTAATAGTTTACCGCGAGTCGCTGTGCGTAATGATTTAAGCACGGTACTTCGGGCGTGTTCACGGAGTATCTGTCGCTGAGTTTCTTCTTCTTTTTTTAGTGCCTCGGCTTCTCGTTCTTCAAGGAGCTCGTTTAGCGTATCTAACGCGATCTGGAAAGAGTCAGCCTGCAATTCAAATTCATTGACCAGAGTGGTAACAATCTTGTCGAGGTGAGTATAAATTTCGTCGTTGCGATCAGAAACACCTATACCAATGTGGGCGATTTTGTCCAGCAATACTCGTGCAGGGTGGTCGTCATAGATAAAGAATTCCTGATCAATCATTGACGCTTTGATAACTGGAATTTGCAGGCGTAGCAACAATGTTTTTATAGTATCAGAAATGTTGTCATCATCAATGATGGCATCAAAAATAAGTTCGATGAAATCAATGGTTTTTTCAGCAATGCGATTGATGCCTTTGGTGACGCCGCCACCAGAAGATTTGGCAATTTCTGAGAGCACCGCCTGTTTAATGGCTTCACTATCATAATGTGCAGCTTCAGCATTACTGAATGCAGGGTTTTGCTGAACCGCTGAAAGCGCGCTTAAAATTTCCTGATGACCGTAGTGCTGGCCTGTGCTGACAGGGGAAAATTGACTGTTTTCAGCAATTTCTGTGCTGTCGCCTGTGGCGATAGGCATGAGTGGGGCCCCGCCCAGGTAGCCACCAACAACTTCACTAATCTGGCTGGCTGGCATACCGGCAGAAACATGTTGGTAGCCGCTGGGGCTGCCAGCTTGTGAGGAGCCGTCACCAGCAGCCTGGGTATTTTGTCCCTGGGCCTGACCTCCTGAAGCGGCGCTGCCTGATTGTGATTCACTCGAGTATCCATGACCAGGTGCAGCAGTCATGGCGTAGCCGCCCTGATTCATATCCTGCTCTGGGTTCTCCTGAGCACCTTCACCTGTTTGAGATTGTTCGCCTACAGTGGAAGGGCGCTTTGGGAAATTTCCAGTGGTCGATTTATTTGCATGGAGTTTAATTTGGGGGAGAATATCGGCATCAATTAATATGTTGTTGATGGCGTCGTAAGTCTTGCCCAGTTGCAGTGCAACATGATCATTGAAAAATTTGAACAGTATTTTTTTGTTGACTAGATCAAAGTTGCTGCCTAATGCATCGTCAAAAGCCTGGAAAATATTACTGGGGTGTAGCGCG
Organism: Gammaproteobacteria bacterium; assembly: GCA_023136715.1. GTDB lineage: Bacteria > Pseudomonadota > Gammaproteobacteria > SZUA-229 > SZUA-229 > LH-M37. The sequence continues at coordinate 2,941 of JAGLQT010000178.1, forward strand.
TTTTTATAAAAAATATCAGGCGTCTGCAAGGCTAGATGTTCAAGTCTTGCTTCAAGGTGGGACAAAGGTTCGCGGAATCGTCCGGCAACACTGTCACCCATGCTTTTGATCAGCACCATGTCTTCCATTTCGTCCTGACCAATCAGGCTTAGTTCACCTTCGTTGTTCTTTTTGGTCTTCTTTTTTTCAGCAACAGTTTCTGCAAAGGGGCGTAGGTAGGGGGTAATGGCATTGATAAAACTGCTAGCGATGCTGTCTTTAAGTGCACGGGTATCGCGCATGAGCTCAAAATAACGGTTTTGGTCTTTATTGCTATCAGCAGTTTCTGCCATCTCAAACAGGTTTTCATCTATCTTGATGAACATCTCTGCGATTGATTCTTTGAGATGAGTGGTGAGGTTGTTTTTTACCTCAGTGATCAAATTTCCATATTGACGATTTGCTGATGTCATAGTGATTAGTAGTTATTATATTTTCAGAGCCGCTATTGGTGAGTCATTATCTGGCTTTATGACAGATGAGATAAGAGGAGATTATAGCGCGTGTAAAATCGAAGTGCCTAATTTAATGCTAAATACATAATTACAAAGAGGTTTTTTGTTTGTTTACTATACAATGGAGCTGGCGGTGTCGGCAGCATTTATTGATAAATTAAGCATATTGTTGCTTATAGCGGCCGAGCAACTATTATCACATGGATACTTGTCTATTCATTGGTCTGGAGTGTGCCATTTTATAGAGCGTGAAAAAAATTCTTTGTCACTATTGTATTAACCAAGAGTTATTAAAATGGGCGAGCAGTCTAGCCAAAAACCAGAAATTTTGATCGTTGATGACTCCAAAGTCATTCGTAAAGCCGCGACAAAAATGTTGGGTGATGGCTATGTTATTCATGAAGCCGTTGACGGGCGTGATGGTTGGCAGCAAATTCAGCAAAATAGTGCTATTTCGGTGGTATTTAGCGATATGCAGATGCCCGTGATGGATGGCATGGAGCTTTTGAATAGTGTTCGAAGTGCCGATGATGAGCGCATTGCTGGTTTACCCGTGATTATGATTACCGGGCAGGGCGATACAGAGGAAACCAAGCGCCAGGTGTTTGAGGCTGGCGCCACGGACTTTATCAGCAAACCGTTTAGCTCCATCGATCTTTTAACGCGCGCAAAATCTTACGCACAGTTCAATAGCCAGGTTGTTGAGCTTGAGAAGCAAACTGGCCATGATAAACTTACCGGGCTATTTAATGCCAGGAGCCTGGAAGAGCAGGGTGACAAGGCTTTGTCATTTGCAGCACGTCATGGTGTGAGTATTTCTGCAGTATATCTTGAGATTGATAATTTTCAGGACATATTTTTATCGCATGGAAAATCAGTGGCGACGCAAATTATCATTGCCGTGTCCAAGCGTTTTGATGCAGTTCTACGCACCGAAGATGTAGCGGCCAGAATTGGTGTTTCCAAGTATGCTTTATTGTTACCTTTGACCGGCCATACACATGCCAAGATTGTGGTTGATCGTGTGAGGGAGGCTATCAATAAGTTGGTATTTGATACGGGTAAAGAAAAAATACGCATTGTATTGGCAGCGGGTATGACATCACCTGAGGTTACAGAAGAAATGCGTTTTGCCGATATTATGCACGAGGCAGAGTCTGCGCTAAAACGTGCTTTGAGCAAGGTCGGAGAAAAAGTAGCGAGTTATGTTGAAGCACAGCCTGTACAGGAAAAAGAGACGTTAGAGGATGCTGCGGCAAATATTGACCAGGATTTGCAGCATGCCTTTAAACTAATTCTTGAAGGTGATTTTTTCAAAATAGAAAGGACGCATTTAAAGCCTTTAGTGGATCGCTTGCTGCTATTCATTGAATATGTGGAAAATCAGGATAATCTAACCACTGATAAAGTGTCTGAATAGGTAAAATATATGTTATCTGAGCCACATAGTATTTCACCTAAAGAAGCTTGGCAGATTTGTCAGGAAAATGCACGTGCTCTACTAATAGATGTTCGCTCAAGTATGGAGTATCTTTTTGTCGGGCATGCGGTCGGTTCTATTCATATTCCCTGGATTGATGAACCGGACTGGGTGGTTAATCCAAATTTTGTTACCGATATTAGAAAATTAATTTTAGGTGGAATGTCAGGCAGCGCAGATAATGGTGTGCCCATTATATTGATTTGCCGCAGTGGCAAACGTTCAAAAGAAGCGGGTATGAAATTAATCGAAGCCGATTTTACAGAAGTGTATAACGTAGATGAAGGTTTTGAAGGTGAGCTGGATGATAACCACCATCGTAGCACCGTTGGTGGTTGGCGATACCATGATCTACCCTGGGAACAATGCTGAAGGTTTTCTGAAGGGGTGTAGGTAATGGAAGATGAGAAAATTAAAAAAACAAATGAGCAATGGAAATCTCAGTTAACCGATGAACAATACCGTATAACTCGCGAAGCAGGCACAGAGCGAGCATTTGCCGGCAAGTATTACAATAACAAAGAAAAAGGAATTTATCATTGCGTCTGCTGTGATGAAGCCTTGTTCAGATCAGAAGAAAAGTATGATTCAGGTTCGGGTTGGCCGAGTTTCTGGCAGCCATTAAATGATCAAAAACTAGACGAAATAAAAGATAGTAATCACGGTATGGTCAGAACTGAAGTGCGTTGTCACGTTTGTGGTGCGCACCTTGGACATGTTTTTGAAGATGGGCCTCAGCCAACGGGATTACGCTATTGTATTAATTCAGAATCGTTGGGTTTTAATAAAGATGACAGTTGATTTTATTTATAATAACGAAGCGACAATTCGTTTAAGCATATTTCTAAGTGCCTTTATTTTGCTGGCAATCTGGGAATGGAAATGGCCCAAACGTGCTTTAACACAAAACAAACTCAAACGCTGGTTTAATAATATTGCCCTGATGGTAACCGGTACGCTGGTCGTTCGTGTCGCGGTACCGATGGCTGCCGTAGGTGCGGCTTATTTCGCAGAGAATCAGCATATAGGTATTGCAAACCATTTTGAGCTGCCTTTGTGGCTAGAAATTGTAGTAGTCTTCGTGGTGCTGGATCTGGCGATATATTCTCAACACGCCATGTTTCACGTTTTGCCAGTCATGTGGCGTTTTCACCGAGCACATCATTCCGACCTGGATTTTGATATTACTACTGGCGTACGCTTTCATCCGGTAGAAATTCTTATTTCTGTATTTATTAAAATATTTCTTATCGTGACATGGGGCGCGCCCGTGCTAGCTGTTATTCTGTTTGAGATCGTACTCAATTACATGTCGATGTTTACGCATTGCAATATTTGTTTGAACGAAAAAGTGGAGCGTGTACTGCGCTGGTTTATTGTTACACCGGACATGCATAGAGTGCACCACTCTATCAGGGAGAATGAAACCAACAGTAATTTTGCATTTAATATTTCTGCCTGGGACCGGATTTTCGGAACCTACAGGGCGGAGCCCGAAGCAGGTCAGCTTGGCATGTCGATAGGCTTGACGTACTTTCGTGAAAAAGAATGGCAAAATTATGGTGGTTTATTGTTGACGCCTTTTTCGACTAACGTAAAAGGCTATGCGATTAATTATCGCGATACTGTTAATGCCAATGAATTAGCGCAGGCTAAAGAAATTGCTCAGCAACATGAAGAAAAAGCAAAACTGGCTATAGAGCTGGATGGATATCTACAGGCAATCGGACAGCATGCGCTGGTTTCTGTGACAGATAGTAAGGGCGTTATTATCGAAGCAAACGATAAATTTGTTGAAGTCAGTGGTTATAGCCGAGAAGAATTATTAGGCCAGAATCATCGTATTGTGAATTCGGGTCTTCATGATAAAGAATTTTTTGATGGAATGTGGTCCACTATTACCAGTGGTGAAAACTGGCATGATGAAGTCTGTGACCGTGCGAAAAATGGAGAACTCTACTGGGTCGACACTACCATTGTTCCGATTAAAAGCGCGGACGGGAAAATTGAGCGTTATGTTTCTGTAAGGGTTGATATTAGCAAGCGTAAAAAATATGAATTGGGTATTGAAAAAGTTAATCAGGATTTGACTGATGCCAATATTCAACTGGAGGAACTGAGTCGAGTTGATGCACTAACCGGCATTGCTAATCGTCGTTATTTTGATGAGACTCTGGCTACCTACATCAGCACGATGAGTCGCACAGATGTACCTCTGACACTGATGCTTTGCGATGTTGATCACTTTAAAAACTACAATGATCTTTATGGGCATCAGGCGGGTGATGTCTGTTTGCAGAATGTAGCGAAATCAATTGATCAGAATTTTACCCGTGCAGGCGATGTCGCCGCTCGTTATGGGGGGGAGGAGTTTGCTGTAATATTGCCCAATGTCGGAGATGTTACGGCTATTATGCTGGCAGAGCGTATGCGGGCGAATGTTGAGGCGTTAAAACTGGAACACGGAGACTCTTCTGTGGCTGATGTTGTAACAGTTAGTATTGGGGTAGTGACTGGGCAACTGGATAAAAATATGACGATTGCTGAATTTATTGAAAACGCAGACGTTGCGCTTTATCGAGCAAAAGAAACAGGAAGAAACAGGGTGGAAGTCTCGAAGTAAGGCATAAAAAAGGAGCATGGCTTTTCAGGCGCATGCTCCTAATTAGTTTTAGATGTTGTTGATTTATCTTACTAGCAGCATGCACCACCACAGCAACCACCGGGTTTAACGGCTTCGATGCTGGCAGATAATACATAGTCTTCAACGCCACGGCCAGGTGCCCAGTCTTTGATAAACTCTTTGGACGCATCTTTGGGTGATATTTTTATATCGGTAAAGCCGCAATTAGCGAGTATGGTTTCCAGCTCCGAGATTAAAGAAGCACCGGCCATGCAACCGGAATACAGCTGTAAGTCTTCACGGATTTCATCAGGCAGTTCGGTGCTGGCAACCACATCAGAAATCGCCAGTCGACCACCTGTTTTGAGTACGCGAAAAGTTTCTTCAAAAACACGTGCCTTATTGGGTGAAAGATTAATCACGCAGTTTGAAATAATGACATCGACAATGTCGTTGGCAACCGGCAGGTTTTCAATTTCACCGAGGCGAAATTCGACGTGATTATATTTGCCACGGTCGGCATTATCCCGAGCTTTGCTGATCATGGTAGGTGTCATGTCTACGCCAATGACACGGCCCTGTTCACCAGTTTCAGCGGCAGCAAGAAAACAGTCAAAGCCGCCACCGCTGCCAAGGTCAACAATAGTTTCGCCGAGTTTGATACTAGCAATAGCACGAGGGTTGCCGCAGCCCAGACCCATGTCTGCACCCTTGGGTACGGAGGCAAGGTCATCTTCACTATAGCCTAAACGTGTTGAAACCAGTGTGTTGATGGCATCATCGGAAGAGACACCGCAGCAGCTAGAAGTTTCGCCGCAGCAATCGCCGCTGTTACTGGCTTCGGCCACCTGTGAATAACTGGCACGTACATTTTGACGAATATCGTCGGCCTTTTTTTGATTCATGGGATTCCTCTATATTATTAATTAGGGGTTGAGCGGGCATTGGAGAATAAATCTATGACGTCTGCCAGCGTGGAAGGGTTAATTGAGCAGAATACCTGCTTGCCATTGCGCTGCATTTCAATCAGGCCAGCGTGGCTGAGTTCTTTGAGGTGATGAGACAGGGTTGATGAGGCGATATTTAACTGGCTATCCAGGTCGCCCACGCAACAGCTCATCATTTCATCGGTTGAGCACAGCGTGCCCGGTTCGCAGCAGCCTGTCAGAATGGTAAAAATCTGAAGACGGTGCGGGTTTGAAAGTGCCTTGAAAATAGCAGCGTAATGATCAAGGTTAATATTTCTACAGTTCGACATGTTTCGAATTGTATATCAAAGTCATTCTTTTATGCAAACATATTTTACCCCTGATATTGCTTTATGATACCGTGTCGGAATACTTGGAGAACAACATGTCAGCCAGCCTTTCAGAAGAAGAAATCAGACAAATTAAGATGCGCATTGTCGAGCTTGAGCTGGAGCACCGCGACCTCAATCAATTGATTGATCAGCTGGTACATGATCCGAGTTTTGAGGAGCTTCATATCAAGCGGCTTAAAAAACGTAAATTGCAGGTTAAGGATGAATTAACGAGTCTGGAAGACAAGTTGATCCCCGATATTTTGGCCTAATAATAAATAGAGATTGAAAGAAAATAATATGAATTTTTGTAGTTTATGCGGTGAAAAAGTCGCACAGTTAATTCCAGAAGGTGATAACCGACTGCGGTATGTTTGTAATAGTTGTGGCGAGATTCATTACCAGAACCCCAAAATTGTCACGGGTTGTATTCCCGAATGGGAAAGTGAAATTTTACTGTGTCGCCGAGCGATAGAACCCAAAAGCGGGCTCTGGACTTTGCCTGCGGGTTTCATGGAAAACCAGGAAACCAATCTGGAAGGCGCCGCCCGTGAGGCAAGGGAAGAGGCCAACGCGGATATGCGAGATTTAAAGTTATTCAGCATGTTCAGTATTCCTCATAGAAATCAGATTTACACCATGTACCGTGGCGTTTTGCATCAGGGGCTGGCCAGTGCCGGTGAAGAAACACTGGAAGTTGCTATGGTGAAAGAAGAAGATATTCCGTGGCAGGAACTGGCCTTTCCGGTGGTGATTGAAAATCTAAAGCTGTATTTTGAAGACAGGAAAATGGGTGAGTTTAAAACCCATTATGGTGAGATAGTGATGCAGGATGATGGTGAGTTGAAAGTCACCATGATTGATTGAGATTAATCAGCCAGGTTCTCGATATGTAATGAAATGTCAGATTGTTTGGGCATATTAAAAATTTGCGTATAAAAGGACAGCTCTGAATCCAGTGCCTGCTGGATGGTCTCTGCTTTTCTAAATCCATGTTGTTCACCTTCGAATGGAACGTAGGCGACAGCAATTCCTTTGTTTTTAAGCGCGGAATACATTTTCTCAGCTTGTTCTTTAGGCACCACTTTGTCTTCTGTGCCCTGAAAAAAAATCACCGGACAATTGAGCTGCTCAACATAATTAATGGGTGAGCGTTTTTGGTACTCGGCTTTATGTTTAGGGTAGGAGCCAACTAAACGGTCAAGATAGCGCGACTCAAATTTATGCGTGTCAGCAGTGAGTGACTCAAGATCACCAATGCCGTAATAGCTGGCTCCTGCAGAAAAGGTTTGATGGAAGGTGAGGGCGCATAAAACGGTATAACCACCGGCACTACCGCCCTTGATGATTAATCTCTCAGGGTCGGCCAGGCCTGTTTCAACTAGATGTTGTGCTGCATCACAGCAATCTTCAGCATCGCGTAGCCCCCATTGACCATTGAGTCTTTCTCTATACTCTCGTCCGAAACCAGTACTGCCGCTGTAGTTAACATCAAGTAAGGCAAAACCACGCGAGGTCCAGTATTGTTTGCGCATATCTAAAGAAGGATCGGCCATTGCGGTTGGGCCGCCATGAGATAAAACAATCAGCGGTGGTTTTTCATCAGAGATGGCCAAAAAATCTTTATTTGCTGGTGCATAGTAGATGGCAAAAGCATCATCATTATGGCGAGTATTGAAACGAATAGTTTGTCCGTAAGAATAATAGCCAGTATCAAGCTGTGTTTGGCAGGAGCGACGCAGTGTTTGTGACTGTCCAGATTGCAGGCTAATCACTTCGGGAAAACTGTTGGCAGATGCGGCAATAAAGCTGTAGTGATCATCAATGGCCTGGACTGAGGCAAAGCTATTCCATTGAGTCTGGATAGTTTTTAGTGAGCCTGTGTTGGTATCGAGTAAAGACAGGCTGGCAATGCCGTTATCGATAGGGGCACACAGAATCGTGTTGCTACTGGTGAAAGTGTAGCTGGATTGTGCAAATACCCATTGTGGTAAGCCGAATTCAAGTTGTTCATGGCTGACAGTCTGAATCGTGTCGTCCTGATAGCGGTATAGATTCCACCAACCAGATAAATCCGAAACAAAATAGAGCTGATTGTCAGGTGACCATTGTGGTTGAAAGATGGAGTTATTTTCAGATTCAGGATGCTGAATTATTTTAATATTTTGCAGTTGATGCTTATCATTAATATCAGACAACCAGAGCGTAGTTTTATCCCATGGCATATCAGGGTGATTCCAGCACAACCAGCTTAGCTGCTTACCGCTATGACTAAGTTGCGGGCTAGCATAAAAATCATTGCCTGAATGTAGAGTGCTAATGGATAGTGAGTTCAGGTCAATCGAAATTAGGGAGTTTTGATCCTCATAAAAGTCAGGGTTATTGCGCTGCTGGATACAGATGAGGTGCTGACGTTGTTCATCGAACTGTAAGTCTGCATAGCAACACTCCTTATCGTCAGTGATGGCAACAGGGTAACCACCTGTAGAACAAAAATAAATATTCTGGTCAGAATCATTGATGAAAAAGAAGCCGCGACTGGTAATGCAGTACACGCCACCACCGTATTCATG
>JAGLQT010000179.1 GCA_023136715.1 Gammaproteobacteria bacterium
GCAACGGCCTTGCTCGTCTGGGCGGCGTTCGATCCAGTAAGTGCCTGATGTATGTAGTTGAAGCTCATCGAGAGATACGCTATCGGCTGTAACCAGGTTGCTGTCGATAGGGGATTGCCATGTGCCGTAGGGGCTATTGTATTTGTTCGTCATAATTGCAATTGTAATAGGAAACGATAAAGGTGTGGTCGTTGGATAGGTGAACTGATAATATTCGACAATGGAAGATAAAGGGTAACTGGGTTTAATAATGTTGATAGAACTTGCAGGGATATTAGTTTTAGTTGGGCTTGTGCTGCTGGTTGTTGGCATCTTTATAGCCAGACAATACACATTACGCGCTAAACTGCTTACCGCCTTTTTAATGATAGTGATGGTTTCTCTGGGTGTGCTCACCCTGTTAGATAGTCATCTCATGCAAAAAACGCTGACAGAAAGTGCCCAGCAATCACTGGGCTCCGCTAGTCGTCAGTATGCCAATCGCCTTGATGAATTTAATAGGGCTCATCTCACCTCGATAAAAGCAGAAGCAAGTCTCCCTGCCATCATTGAATATGCGGCACAAAATAAAATACATTCATCAAAAAAGATAATGCGTGAATTTTTGCATGCAATAAAAGCCAAACAAAATAGTCATCTAACTTCCTACGCCATTCTGAATGTCAGTGGTATTAATGTAATTGATACAGAGACTGCTCTTATTGGTAATGATGAAAGTAAGAAAGTCTATTTTCTAGAGGCTGTAAAGAAGGAATCGGCGTATCGTTCCCCTGTTATTTTTGAAGAAAATGATGAAGCTTCAATTTATTTTAGTAGCCCTATTGTTAATGATGAGGGCGCTGTGTTGGGCGTTTTACGTGCCAGGCATAAGGCCGAAGCTATAACACAAATTGTGTTAGGTGCACGTGGTTTAGCGGGACAAGGCTCATTTGCCATGTTGCTGGATGAGAACCTGTTAAGACTGGTGCATGGTAGAAGAAGTGATTTGCAATATACATTAGCTGCAAAGATTGATGACGCAAAGCTGGTTAAATTACACAATCAGAAAAGACTGCCATTAGTAATTGCAGCGAGCAATGTGGAAAACGCAGTATGGCAGAAAAAGGTACGTGATTCCGCTGCTGGTGCAAATTTAATAGAGTCTAATTTTTATGGATTGGGATCAGATCCCTTTTTGGCATCGGCAGTAAAATTAGAAACGGCTCAATGGACATTGGTTTTTGCACAACCACAGGATGTGTTTTTACAACCCATTGATGAGCAATTGCGTAACTCACTAATGTTGGCTGCCATAATCGCCGTGATTGTTGTTTTTATTATGTTTGGAGCGACGCAGTTTTTGCTAGGGCCAATTCGTAGGCTGACAGAAGTGGTGAAGCAGATTGGCCATGGTGATTTTAAAGTAATAGCGAATGTGGAAGCTAATGATGAAGTTGGTGGTCTGGCTAAAGCTTTTAATAGTATGACACTCAATATTAATGAGTTAGTGCATAATCTGGAAAGTGAAGTAGAGCAGCATAAATTAACGGCTGATGATTTGAGAAAATTATCACAGGCTATAGAGCATAGCCCTATATCGGTAATGATTACAGATCTGGAAGGTGATATTGAATATGTAAATCCTGAGTTTACCCGGGTAACTGGCTATACGGCTGAAGAAGTAATGGGGAAAAATCCCAGGTTCTTAAGTACAGATGCAACTCCTTCGCAGCAATATGTAAGCATGTGGAATGCAATGGAAGAAGACCGGCCATGGAGTGGTGAAATTTATAATAAAAAGAAAAATGGTGATTGTTACTGGGAAAGCATGACAATTTCATCAGTGAAAAATGTGGCTGGAGAAAAAACACATTATCTGGCGATTAAAGAAGACATTACTTTACGTAAAGATTATGAAGACAGGTTGTTATATCAGGCGAGCTACGACAAATTAACCGATTTGCCTAATCGATCATTGGCTTATGACAGGCTACAGCAGGCCATTGCTAATGCAGTACGCTCAAAGAAACATGTGGCTGTTTTGTATCTTGATTTTGATCACTTTAAAAATATTAATGACACGCTTGGACATGATGCGGGAGATAAGTTCCTGGTCAAAATGTCGGCCAGGCTATCGGAATGTGTGCGTGATGTGGATACCGTTGCTCGACTGGGAGGTGATGAATTTCTAATTCTTCTTGCTGAGATAGGCGGTGAAGGTGGTGATATTGAGTATGAGCAGTTTATACAGAAAAAAACGACAGAGATTCTAGAGCGTGTTTCAAATCCATGTACCATTGATAATATGGAGTTTACGGTTACAGTAAGTATTGGTGTGGCGCTGTTCCCAAGAGATGGGGATGATCCGCATATTCTACTGCGAAATTCGGATACCGCGATGTACCGGAGCAAGAGCAAGGGTAGAAATACTTATGAAATGTTCTCGCCAGAAATGAGTGATACGATTATCAAACGTGTAGAGATTGATAATCGTCTGCGATATGCACTGGATAATAAAAAGTTTAGTTTGAAATATCAACCATTGATGTGTGCACACTCAAGGAAAGTAATTGGTGCTGAAGCATTGATACGGTGGGATGATGATGAATTAGGTAGTGTTTCGCCTGAAATTTTTATCCCTCTTGCAGAGGAAAATGGCACCATTGTAGGTATAGGCGAGTGGGTATTGGATACTGCCTGTAGTGATATTAAACAATTGCAAAATGAAGGTTTTGGTAATGACTTTTATATAGCGATAAACCTTTCCAGCCGTCAGGTTAGGGATAAAGATTTTTCAGATTTGATCGCCAGTATGTTGGTTAAGCATGAAATAGCGGGTGATTGCCTTGAGTTGGAAATCACCGAACGTTTGTTGATGAAAGATGTGCCCGAAGTTGTGGATACTTTGAATAGTTTTAAAGAAATGAACATAAGATTATCAATTGATGATTTTGGTACAGGTTATTCTTCATTGAGTTATCTAAAACGCTTCCCCTTCGATGTCTTGAAAATCGATCAGTCATTTGTTCGTGATATTGGTAAAGATCAGGACGATACAGCATTATGCGAAGCGATTATTGCCATGGCACATAGCCTGGGATTAAGTTTGATTGCTGAAGGCGTAGAAACCAAAGAGCAATTTGAATTTCTACGTGCACGAGGTACTGAAACTTTACAGGGTTATTATATGGGCAAGCCTGCCGATTTTTCAGAGTTTAGAAAAGTGCTAGGTTGTACGCTCGATCATTGTTAACCAGGTTCGTCGGTGTAGGAAAACTGTTTCAGGTCTTTCATGCGTTGCGGATAAAGAATACCGTCTAGATGATCACATTCATGCTGAACGACTCGGGCATGAAAACCTGAAGCCTCTATTTCAATTTTCTTGCCCTGAGCATCGAAGCCAGAATATTTTATCTGGCAATAACGAGGAACCATACCGCGCAAACCGGGTAAGCTCAAACAACCTTCCCATGCTTCATCCATAGTTTCATCAACAGGCGTAATGGTGGGATTGATCAAAATTGTTTCAGGTACAGTTTCTGCATCTGGATAGCGTGGATTGTGATCAACACCAAAAATAACCAGGCGTAAGCTCACGCCAATTTGAGGCGCAGCCAGACCTGCGCCATCTTCTGCTTGCATGGTGTCTTGCATGTCCCGAATTAACTTATTTAATTCGGGGGTATTAAATTCGGTAATCTCTTTGGCACATTGTAGAAGCAAAGGGTTACCCATGCGCAATATAGTTCTTACTGTCATTAGCCCGCTACCTACTATGGTTCTTATTCAAAGTATAAATGATATAATATTTTGCGAATAGAATATTATTACAGGTGTGATCATGAAAGAACTAACTGAATCCCAACGTATGGCCGCAACGCTCAAGATCATGGGTGCTGTTGATGAGTGGGGCTTAACTGGTGATCAAATTATTGCTGTGATTGATTTGCCTGAGAGTCAGCGTTCACGTCATTTACAGAAATTCCGTGATGACACGCCATTCCCTGATAGTGAGCAAATCAATTTGCGTATGGCTTCCTTGTTAGGAATTGTTGATGCCTTGCGTACCTCTTATCCCAGGAATTTAAAAATGGGTGCGCGTTGGATGAATATGCCGCATCGTCGTTTTCAAAAGCGTACGCCAGTTCGAACCATGCTGGAAGATGGTCAAGTAGGCGTTATAGCAGTTCTCTCAGAGCTGGATTGTGCCTATGCCTGGGAGCTAACTGGCTCAACACGTAGCTAGTTTTTGACTAATACCATCCCTGGTATTATTGGCTGACCTTGATTACGATTTAATTTCTATATTGCCAAATGGTTTGTCAGCTTGAATGTTGACGATAATGGCATCTTCCAGAGGAATCTCATTCGCTTCGATATGAGGCAGCATTTGCTCAGCTATTTGTTGAATGGTTAACATGCCATGACGGTTAGGGTCTGATTCTTCAAGCAAATCGATTTCTGTTTTTAGATAATGGATGAATTCATGAAAAGAGTCGCACTGTTGATTGAGTTTTAGTGCTTTAAATTCGGGTGAGAATTTCAGATGAAGTTCACGATCCCCAGTATCGGTGTCGATAACGCTTATGTTGAGTGGGCCTTCAATTAACATATCATTCCTGCTTAATTTCGGTTGAGTTTTATAAGGTCGTAGGCCTTATGTATTTCCTGTGTTTTTTCTGTGGCTACTTTTATCATTTCTTCGGGAAGTCCCTTAGCCACAAGTTTATCGGGGTGATGTTGGCTCATTAAACGTCGGTAAGCCTTTTTTATATCAGCATCAGAGTCTGATGACTTAACGCCTAGAATAGCATAAGCATCATCCAGTGAATGAGTTTTGTCTTGTTGCGAATGTGCTGAGCCGCTAGCAAATCGGAATAGTTGGTCAATGTGACTATGTGCAAAACCGAGCTGCTGACCAATGTGATAGATCAGTTGTTTTTCATTGGCATGTAGTTGTCCATCAGCCATGGCCATGGCAATCTGAATTTCCAGGAACATCTGTATTAAATTGCGACGACGATGACATTCTTTTTTAAACTGAAAAAGAATTGCATCAAGCGGAAATTCTGATTTTTTACCTTCATTAAATAGTTTTTTTGCAGCCGCCAACTGTTCGTCATTGAGCTGCATTTGATGCATGATATTGCGTGCAGAAGCAACTTCATCGGGTGTGACTTTGCCATCAGCTTTGGCAATGTGACCCATAATCGAAAAAGTAGCGGAGAAGAAAGCCGCTTGAACGCGTTCTTGTGCGCCGGAGGTATATTGGTCGGATAGCCCGCCCAGGCCACGATCAAAGTTCCCGCCTAGTGCCACGCCTAGCATGGCGCCCAGTGGGCCGCCGAGCATATAGCCTAAAGTGCCGCCAATTACTTTGCCCCACCAGGCCATTAGTGTTCGAACCTGCTTGATTTGGCTAAAAACATTATTTTCACCATTAGAGAATAAAGTCGCAATTATACCTAATCAGGGGCTCTCTAAATATTAAAAATGATCAGAGAAGGTCGGTGTCAGGTGATAGATTTTCAAGTTTAGCAATAATGGTTTTTAATTGATCGAGTAAGAGGTAAGTTTGCTCGGCTTCGAGTAGCTTTTGTTTCTCGTGATTGGAAGCAGGCAATAGCTCACACAGTTTGTAAGCTATATCCAGGGTAGACGCGTCATTGATGTCAGGATATTTGGCAGCGACGAAAGGGTGTTTTTGTAGCGCATGCAGTAGACTCAGTAAGTCTTTATCAATGACATCGGTCTCGTCAGCGACGAGATTATCAAGATAATTAAACTCAGCAGAGATTAAATTATCGTCATGCACATGAGTTTTATTTATATGTACTCGTTGCCGCCCCTGAATAGTAATACCAAGTAAATTATTTTCCAGAGTATCCCAGTCGATGATTTCAACGTAAGTGCCAATGGCATAAGTTTCGGGGGTGTCATCGACTTCTTTACCATTACTAATCAGCGCGGTGATGAAGCCATGCTGATTTTTCATACAGGTTTTGACTAGATTCAAATAACGTTGCTCAAAGATTTGCAGGCGTAGTACACCGTCAACAAAAATAACCGAATTCAGTGGGAACAGGGGTAGGTGATTGTTGCCAAATAGTCGCTTCAATGATTTGCCTGATGCTCCAGAATCATGCGTCGATAATGCTGTGCTTCCTGAACTTGACCATGTTTCGCCATATAGCTGACGATATGCTGGCAACTGTCTGGGGTTTTGCTGGGGTCGGTGTCCATGGCTATTTTTAGTGCATGAACGCCGCTAGAATCATCTGCCTCTAATAACAGGCGTCCAAGCTCATAGCAAACCTCAGCATCCATGGAATTAGTTTTGACGATTTCCTTGAACAGGGGCAAGGCTTTCTTTGCATCAATATATTTATCGATGAGTAGTAAATATTCACGAGCTTCACTATTGGAGAGCAGGGCCTGTGCTGCCTGTTCACGTAATACTTTTAAGCGGCGTCTTTCTTCAACACCCTGTTTATAACGCTTGCTCCAGATAGCCTTATTTTTTAAATACCAGATGTTATCCATTTGTTTTAACAGGTCTTTCTGGTGCTCACCAAGGAAATGATGTGCGGCTTTTTCATCATTGGGTTCAGGCATGATGAAATCCTCAAAACCGATAGCCGTCAGTCGCTTCATCAGGTTGGGCAATTCTGAACTAATAAGTACTTCACGATTAATGGCAGCTTCATAGCAATTTTGGGCGTAATCAGTATCGTGGTCGAGTACCTTGCTCATAATGGTAGCCATGGATGAATATGGTAGGTATGGAGGTTTCGCAGATGCATAGGCTGCATCATTGAGCTTGGGCCAGAAATTTATACTCAGGTAGCGTTTTTTTATTTCAAAAACAGAGATGGCTTCGGCGGCAGAGGCAGCAGGAGTGATCTCCATAAGCAGTTGGTCCTTGGCAAAGGCTTCAAAACGAACGGCTGCAATACTGCTGAGGTAGAAAAAAGGCGCAAACCAGGAAAAAAACAGTCGTAACAGGATGGTTTCAGGACGCCATGCTTGAGCATAGTGCTGGGCGTAGCCATTCCATATGTTTCTTAGATGGACCAGTGGTCGGGAGTAGCTGCGATTTTTTCTCGTGAGATGGCCAATTTGTCTGGCTAGCAATAGCTTAAATTGTAGTGGAGACATGCAGGACATGACTGGTAATCCAATAAGCAGGGTATTGGTTAAATTAGTGGGAAAACCATTGGCCGGTGTACGCACTAGCTCAATACGAAAGCGGGTGCTGAGTTTAACATTGGGGAATTCAGGTGACTGGTAGGTGGTACAAAGTTCATTGATACGGTCAGCAAGAACGGGAAAGATTTTTTTGTCCAGAGGTTTGCCAGCAGGCAATTCGGGCCGCATTTTGAATAAATAAATGCTGACCCAGCTGCTATAGCCAGTGCTGGCCAGGAGGCTAACGGCCAGTATCCAGTCGTCTTGCTGCCAGCTCATAGGGTTTTCCATATAGACAAGCAAGGCCATCCAGCCAAATGATAAGAGTGCAACGAGGGGGAAAAGTAGCAGAAAGCTAACGCCCATAATGACTAGCAGCCAGAGAAAAATGTAATAGAGCGGTCTTGAGGCGTTGGCGAATGCAGTCATGCGCTGTAGCCAGAATTGAGTTAATGATGACATGCTTTGGTTATCGATTCCCTAATAGTGTTTTTGTTTTTTGTACAGAACCATTCTTTATGAACAACTGATTATAGTCAGAGTTCTTGAGTGTTTTAGTGATTTTAAAGGTAATTATTGCCTTCTAATAATATGATATGGATCAATCCATGCCTACATAATAGGCTGATATTCGTTGTATTTAATAAAAATACGTTATAATCAAAAAATGTATAACGATGTTTCCCATTTTCCGCTAGAAAAAAAAGCAGTCATGGCCTTGCTGAAAGAGCATGGTATTACGCCTACTCGTCAGCGTCTTGAAATTGCCTACCATCTTTTTCAGAAGCAGCAGCATGTGTCAGCTGATCATATTCTGGAAGAAGTGAATGCATTAGGCAATGCCGTTTCAAGGGCGACAGTGTACAACACCATGGCTTTGTTGACGAGAAAAGGCCTGGTGCGAGAAGTGTTGATTGACCGTGAGCGTGTTTTCTACGACTCCAATAATCATCCTCATCATCATTTTTATAATGTCGATACGGGTGAGCTGAGTGATATTGAAGATAGTGCTGATATCGATGTGGCGAATATTCCCGGATTGCCAGAAGGTCTTCGTGTTGTTGATACGGATGTGGTGATTAAAGTATCACAACGATAGCTACTAGCGTTTTTGTTAGATTGTAAGGGCCTGTTTTTACAGGCTTTTTTGTTGCTGTTGATATAATCAGCCTGGTGCTTGATATTGTGATGTCTGGATGGCTCTGGTCATTAGCCAGGCACATCCGTTATAGTTCAAATTTTAAAGAAACATTAGGAGTTAATCATGCCCAGAGAGGTTGATGTCGCCATTATTGGTGCTGGTAGTGCGGGTTTGTTCGCGCTTTCACAGGTGCGAAAGCAAACCGATAGCTATGTATTAATTGATGGTGGTGAACTGGGTACGACCTGTGCGCGTGTTGGCTGTATGCCCTCGAAAGTATTGATACAGGTAGCTGAAGATTTTCATCGTAGAAAGATTTTTGAGCGTGAAGGTATTGAAGGCGCTGTGGCTCTCAAGGTTGATATTCCTGAAGCCATGGAGCATGTGCAGGATTTGCGCGATACTTTTGTTGATAGAACGCTCGGTGTTACTGACCATATGGATGAGGGCCATTTGCTGGAAGCCAATGCCCGGTTTATTTCGGAAGACACACTTGAGGTAAATGGCGAGGAAATTCGAGCAAAGAAAATCATTATTGCGACCGGTTCAACGCCTGTTATTCCCGCAGCATGGCGGTCCTGCGCTGAACATGTCCTGACTACCGACGAGATTTTTGAACTGGAAGATTTGCCCACATCGATGGCAGTGGTAGGGCTGGGTTCGATTGGTCTGGAAATAGGGCAGGCACTGAGTCGGCTGGGCGTAGCCGTTACCGGTATCGATCAAATTGAAACTGTGGCCAAGTTAGCGGATTCAGTGGTGAGTGATCTGGCGATTGAAGCCATTGGCAAGGAATTCCCCCTATGGCTGGGTGCGGTCGCTAATCTGGAAATGCAGGACGGCGCTGTCAAAGTCAGTTGTGGCGATCAATCGGTGGTGGTTGAAAAAGTACTGGCCAGTCTGGGCAGAAGGCCGAATCTGGATAAGCTGGGGCTGGAAAATTTATCCATCGATCTCGATGATCGCGGCATCCCCGTTTACGACCCGCACACCATGCAAGTAGGTAATTCTTCAATCTTTATAGCCGGTGATGTCAATGCCGATCGTGCTTTGTTGCACGAAGCAGGCCACGAAGGGCGAGTAGCGGGTTATAACGCTGTGCATGAGAACATCGCTGCATTTAAACGTAAAACTTTTTTGGGTATTACCTTTTGTGACCCCAATATTGCCACGGTGGGTGCTCAGCTCGATGAGTTGAATGAAGCTGAAATTGCTATCGGAGAAATTCAGTTTGGCCCAGTTGGCCGTGCTTTGATTATGGCTAAAAATCGTGGTGTATTGCGCGTGTATGCCAATAAGGCTGATGGTCGATTACTGGGTGCGGCGATGGCCTGTGTGAAGGCGGAAAATTTAGCGCATCTACTGGCCTGGTCGATACAGCAGGGTTTAAGTGTGCAGGATTTGTTGAAAATGCCTTTCTACCACCCTGTTATCGAAGAGGCGCTGCAAGCTGCGTTATACAATGCATTGGGCCAGCTCGATGTTAAAGAAGAGTTGGTAGAGCTGGAAAAGCTATAGTTTTATCGACTTGGTAGTATGAAACTGAAATCAGCTATTAGCTGAATTTCGATCCTGCTTTTGTTCTTGTATTGGTCTTTGGGCTGTATTACTTATTGAACTGTGGAGACAAGAAAAGCGATAAAGGCCACGAGTGCGGCGGTAAGTAACAGTACCGTGCCCCAATGTTTTTCTTCAGCGTTTTTGCTGCGTTCCATGGCAGGTTTAATGCTGGGAAAAATGTAGGCCAGGAAAAGTAGCCCCATTACCGCCATTAATATTTTTTGCCAAAGATCCATAAGTTTTTTTCCTAATCAAATTTATAGTGTTTTTCGATGTCTTCGACAATGTCCCAGACGCACTTCATGCCCTTGGGGAAAGTTACCATGTCACCACGCTCGATGGTAATAGCCTCTTTGCCTTCAGGTGTAATGATGGCTTTGCCTTCAACGATATAACAGGTTTCAGTCTTATCATATTCCCAGTCAAACTTAGAGATCTCCTTAGTCCAGACTGGCCAGTCATCAACGTACAACACATCGAGTTTGATGGGTGTTACATGGTGCTCAATGATAATATCATTCATAATTATTACTCAGTCTGCTCTAATGCATCGATAATTTGAATCGATTATACGCAGTTAACACCATTTCATACAGAGGATATCTATGCTGCACCCGCACGGAGAAGACAGCCATATTTTTGCCGCAAATGTTCACGATTTTGAAGAAAAGGTCATCCAGGCATCACATCAGCAACCAGTGCTGGTGGATTTATGGGCTGAGTGGTGTTCGCCTTGTAAGGTGATTGCGCCGATCTTGCAGCAGTTTATTGCAGAGTATGAAGATGAAATCTTACTGGCAAAAGTTGAAGTCGACGAAGGCGATGGTGAAAACATGAAACTGGCGGGGCATTATCGCGTCAGGGGATTTCCAACCATCATCCTGTTTATCGACGGTGAAGAAAAAGGCCGTTTCAGCGGTGCCAAACCGCTGTCATTTATCAGGCAATTTATGGACGAACATATCAACGCCTGATTTAAACTTCGATGGGCGAATAGCTGACATCCAGAATGGTATAAAAGGCCTTGCCCTCGGGCAGCATAATCTCGAACTCGTCATCCAGTGACTTGCCGAGCAAGGCCTTGCCCATTGGTGAATCCATACTGATGTAACCCAGTTTGGGGTCGAGCTCATCAGGGCCGACGATGCGATAAATATTTTCAATATCATTGTCATCAACGAGATGAATCCAGGCACCAAAAAAAATCTTATCCTGATCGTCGGGAATACGATCAACTACTTTTATGCCGTCCAGGCGTTTTCTTAAGTGACGAACACGTGCATCAATCTCGCGTAATTCTTTTTTGCGATAAATGTATTCGGCATTTTCCGAGCGATCACCCTCAGCCGCTGCCGCGGATAAAGCTTTGGTGACTTCAGGGCGACGTTTAAACCAGAGAAAATCTAGCTCTTCGCTCAAGCGCTGATGGCCCTCGGGGGTAATGTATTTTGAACCCGGTATCTGAGGTGGACGGTAGCGCCCCATATTATTAGTCTCGATTATTGTAGGGCATGATTTTAGTATGAATAGATGATGACAGGGTGATAAAAAAATTTAATGGCCATAATCTTGACTTGATAGAAGTCTGGGAGCCCAATATTTATATGAGTTTTTAGAGGTGGAGGTAATGTCATGACTCACTCAAATCAGATTGAAAAAACTATTGATCGAAGAGCCAGCAGTGTTGATCGTCGCATGGCTAGTGAAAGGCGTAGTGAAGAACGTCTAAGTCAAATGAAAGGCGAATGTCGAAGCAGTATTCCGCGTAGAGATATGGATATTAACCGGGAGATGATAGAAGGTGAAATGTGGTGGAGTAGGCAGCAATTTTTCTAGTTGCCAGCTCAGTAGTGTGTGCTTACCAGGATTCAAGCTGGGGTAAGTTTCGAGTAATTTCAAATACGGCAATAGAGGCAGCACAAATAACATTCATTGAGGAGTTCATACCGAGCATAGGAATGTGTACGCAGTGATCAGAAGCTTTTAACAAATCATCATTAACACCTTTGGACTCATTGCCGAGAATGAGGCAGATTTTTTCAGCAATTGCAAAATCAAAGTCCCGAATATTCGTGCTGTGTGAAGTCAGCTCGAGACTGATAATGGTGTAACCATTTATTTTGAGCTGGTTTACAGTTTGTAAAGCATCTTGTTCGATACTATGAGAAACGCTTCTTTCGGTGAAGCGTGAAACTTTGCTGAGTTTAGTGTCAGCTGAGACGGCAGCATTACCCGCCAGGTATAGATGTTCAATGCCCAGTGAATCACAAAGCCGAAACAGAGCGCCAATATTTTTTGTTAAGGTTATATTATCGGTAAGAATTGAAACGGGGAATTTTAATGAACTACTTTCATGGTCGTCGAAGGTAAGTTTGCGGTGCTTCATAGGGGAAGAAGTTTAAGCGCCAACTTTAATAAGAATAATGACTTCGCTACCCACTTCTTTAGTGTTGATAATTTGGTGTCCATTAATACGGCACCATGCTGGAATGTCACTGAGTGCACCAGGGTCGGTACAAGTGACTTCAAGGGTGTCGCCGGGCTGAAGTTCATTGACCTTATTCTGGGTTTTAATAACTGGCATGGGGCACAAACTATTTCGTGCATCAAGTTGATAATCAGACATACCATTCCTTTTTAATTTCTGATGCCGGCATCGGTACGATGTCGAGCATGGTTTCTTCTCCGTTAAGGCGTGTCAGTTTTACGCTAACATTTTCCGCTTCCCGGCCCTGGCTGAATCGTGCAGCAATGCGCGCGGCCTGTTTGGCATCTTCGTCACTGAGTTCACCATCGACCAGAGTTAAGGGGCCATTGTGGCTTTTGATTTCAAGGGTAGCAAACTGCTTGCGATAGCCGTTGAGGAATTTGTTCTCGCCATCTTCGCGGCTGACGATCAGTTTGTAATGCGGTTGCGGACGAATGTGACGGCCTACCTTAAGCAGCATGATGTCATCCAGCTCGTATTCTTTTTTGTTACGCGCGTGCCACAGGTCGACCAGTTTTTTGGAGTAATTTTCGTCGGTAAGGAAGCAGCAACCACCTGCTGGAGAGGCGTAATCTTCAAATCCAAATTCTTTCGCCAGCGCCATTTGGGGCTTGCGGTTACGGCCAGAGAAATCGAGTAATTTTTCTCGGTCTACCCAGCCTTCGCGTTCAGGCAGGGTGGGGGCGAGATTTTTTGCACAAAGCGGACGAAGCAGTAGGTCGTCCGCACCAGATTCACGAACGACCACGGGAAGCAGATCTTTACGCTGTGACATTGGCCGTTGGCCGACGACTTCACCGGTGATGATGAAGTCAAAGCCATTCTCTTCCATCCATTGTTTGGCTTTGCCGACCATGAAGATTTTGCAATCTAAACACGGGTTCATGTTTGCGCCGTAGCCATGTTTGGGATTGATAACCACGTCTTTGTATTCATCGATAATATCGAGAATGTGCAGTTTGATACCGAGCTGCTCTGCGCTCCATAAGGCGTTGTTACGCTTGGGTTTTTTCTTGTCTTTCTTGCGAATGGCATGGGTGTGTCCTTCGACGCAAAAACCGGTGTAGAAATTAATGCCTTCAACGTGGATGCCTTGCTCAATCATGAGTTTGGCGGCCAGCAGGGAATCGAGTCCGCCGGAAATCAGGGCGACGGCTTTGCGGGGTGTGCTCATTCGTATTATTCAGTCTGAAGAAAAAGGACGGCTATTCTATCAGAAATTGGGTAAATTCTGCGCAAAATCGGGGCACAAAGTGCGTGCTAGCCTCGTCCGAATGCGGTTCTTGAGGTATACTTGCGCGTCACCAATTAAGTAGATTTATTAATGAGTTACGACGTATC
>JAGLQT010000018.1 GCA_023136715.1 Gammaproteobacteria bacterium
ATAGCAGGCAAAGGCAGTGCGTTCACAATAAGGCTTCCGCTCACAGTTGCTATTCTCGAAGGCCAGATGATCAGTGTTGGTAATCAGGTATTCATTGTGCCGATGCTATCTATTATTGAATCGTTACAGGTTAGTGAAAAAGATATTAATGCTGTAGCCAATGAATCTGAGCTTTATCCTTACCGCGATGAATATATTTCAGTAATTCGTTTGCGTGAAGTATTCAATGTCCATGTGGATGATGAAACTGAAAATGAGGGTAGATCAGGTTTGTTAGTGGTGATCGATATTGGTGGTCGTCGTATTGGTTTGCATGTTGATGATGTAGTTGGGCAGCAGCAGGTGGTTATCAAAAGCCTGGAACAGAATTACCAGCAGGTTCCGGGTATCGCAGGCGCGACTGTTTTGGGTGATGGCGGAGTAGCCCTGATTATTGATGTTCTGGGTTTGGTGCAAACAACATCCCGATCGTAAATGGTGTATCGGTTAGAAGGTAAAGAATGCGAACTATAGCGGTTATTAATCAGAAAGGTGGTGTTGGTAAAACTACAACTACTGCCAATCTCGCCCATGCATTCGCGATAAAAGGACATTCTGTTACTGGTATTGATATGGATCCCCAAGGGCATCTGGCAGCGCATTGGGGTTGTTATCGCCGAGATGCCAATGGTGTCGATCAGGTGTTATTAGGTGAAAAAACCATACCTCAGGTTGCGATTTCAGCACGTGAAAGATTGCATCTGGTTCCTGCTGGTGAAGGTCTTAAAGAGATTGAGCGTGGAAAAGGTGATGATCTTTTAGCTGATCGATTAAAAGAAGCCTTATCTTTGGTGGCTAATACGCAGGACTTCACTTTTATTGATTGTCCGCCCGCTTCAGGTTTGTTGATTGATTATGTGTTATCAGCAGCCGATGAAGTGATCATTCCTGTTGCAGCAGATTATTTGGCATTGCGCGGTTTGTCCGACATTATTGAGACAGTTAGAAAGTTTGAACAGCAATTTGAGAAGACATTTACATATTGGGTCGTGGTAACACGCTTTCATACTCGACGTAAATTATCATGGGAAGTGCGAGATAAGTTGTTGGAATATTTCCCTGACAATATGTTAGCAACCAGTATTAGAGAAGCTACAGTTCTGGCAGAGTGCCCCAGTTTTGGTAAAACAGCTTTTGAGTATAAAGGTGCAAATTTTGGTGCGTATGATTATGCATCGTTGGCTAGAGATCTTTTGAATGGGGAATGCTATCGTGGGCAAGAGTGATGATAAATCTCAAGTGTTGGGTGATGACCCTTTGGCGTGGTTGAATGCAGGTGCGAGTGCAGATAAAAAGACAGCAAAGAAGAAGATTAGCACTAAAAAGAAAAAGGCGAAGAAAACTAAGTCAGCAAAAGTTAAGCCGAGCAAGGAGCCTAAGGCTGAGGTAGCTAAAGCCTCAAATCGACTTGAGCTTGGGTCATCATTAGTTATCAATAATGCCAGTGATATTTTTGAGTCGCTTAAAAAACTAGATGTACGTAGCCAGTCGGTTGAAATTGATGTATCCAAAGTTGAAATTATTGATAGTGCAATCTTGCAGTTGCTTTTTGCTTTTGTATTAAGTCTTAAGGAAAAGGGTGTGAAGCTGTCCTGGTATAAGCCGACAGAGGGTTTGTTAAATAAGGCTTCAATATTGGGTTTAACAGAGCAACTTGGATTGTAAAATGGCTTTGATGGCAGAAACACAAGGTAACCAATCGAGCTATAAAAAAGAGTATTTATTTACAGATAAGGATTTTACCTATCTGAGTAAATTGGCGGGTGATCTGGCTGGTATTAGCCTGTCTTCGGGTAAACGCGAACTGATTTATGGTCGCCTTGTTAAACGATTGCGTGCGCTTGGTTTAAAAGATTTTAAGCAGTATTGTGCTCTACTCAGAGCAGGAGAAGAAGAGGGTGGAGATAAGGAAGAGCTCACGAATTTTATTAATTCCATAACTACCAATGTAACCTCTTTTTTTCGTGAAAACCATCATTTTGATTTTATGGCAGATACACTGCTGCCAGAGTTAATTCATGAAAAAAGTGAAGAATCGAGGCCTCGTTTAAGAATATGGTCTGCAGGTTGCTCATCGGGTAAAGAGCCTTATTCAATAGCAATGGTTCTTAAGGAATGTATTCCTGATATTGAACGTTGGGATGCAAAAATCCTAGCAACAGATCTTGATTCCAATATTCTAGATGTGGCCAAAACAGGTGTGTATCCAAAAGATCACGTAAAAGAAATTTCAGCAGAACGACGTAAGCGTTGGTTTCAAATGGGGCGAGGATTAAATGAAGGGACCATCAAGGTATCTGATGACGTTAAAAATATGGTTGCCTATCGTCAGTTGAATCTGACTGAAGCATGGCCAATGAAGGGTTCCTTCGATATTATTTTTTGTCGTAATGTCACTATTTATTTTGATCGTGATACACGAGTAACTTTACTTGATCGTTTTGCAGAATATTTAGATGATGATGGTTGTTTGTTCGTTGGGCATTCAGAAAGTTTGTTTGGTTTGACGCAGAGGTTTAATACTGTTGGTAGAACCATTCATAGGAAAATTCGATGAGGCTTCCTAAATACAAACATACTTCTGTTGATATGGCTAATGCTCCTCCAATGCTGCAAGGTTTTGAACATATCAATCGCTACTGGGATACCAAACATGATATTTTTGCGGCAAAAATTTTACCGGGCGAATTTTATGTTTCATTGCATGGCGAATTGATTACCACGGTTTTAGGTTCCTGTGTTTCAGCCTGTATTCGCGACAGGGTGTCGGGTATAGGTGGCATGAATCATTTTATGTTACCCGACAATCGAGAGCGTACAACTTCATCTGCATGGGAAAATACGCCAGTAAGTGCTGAAACACGTTATGGCAATGTTGCTATGGAGCGCTTAATCAATGTTATTCTCGCTGGCGGTGGTAAGCGAGAAAATCTTGAGGTTAAATTGTTTGGTGGTGGCAAAGTCCTAAGTATTAATACAGATATTGGTGGCAAGAATGTTGATTTTGTTAAGCAGTATTTAAAAGCAGAAGGGCTTGTTGTTGAATCTGAAGACACCAGGGGTCCCTGGCCACGTAAGGTTCAGTATTTCCCTTTAACAGGTAGAGTACGTGTAAAGCGACTTAGCGCGTTGCATAATGATACTTTGAAACAAAGAGAACAAGAATACCTTAAAAGTCTTAAAGAGAAGAAAGTTCAAGGTAAGGTTGATCTTTTTTAGCCGAGTTATAAAGAACAGAGTTTTACGAAACATGCCATGAAAAAAATCAGTGTTCTTATTGTTGATGACTCTGCTGTTGTGCGGAATATTTTAAAAGAGATTCTGTCCTCAGATAAAGAGATCGAAGTTGTTGGTACAGCGATGGATCCTTTTATTGCCAGAGATAAAATTAAGCGCTTACATCCAGATGTATTAACGCTGGATGTTGAAATGCCGAAAATGGATGGTATTAGTTTTCTTCGTAATGTGATGCGGCTGAGGCCAATGCCTGTAGTGATGATTTCATCATTGACTCAGAAAGGCGCAGACATTGCATTGGAGGCATTGAGTATTGGTGCGGTTGATTACATCAGTAAACCCAAACTAGATATTGCCCATGAGCTGAGTGGTTATGCAGAAGAGATTATTGAAAAGGTAAAAATCGCAGCTAAGGCCAGAGTGTTACCCAATGTCTCAGAAATACCTACAACAAAATCTTCGCAGCGTGAGTCGACTGAATTACTTACTAAGCTGAGTAAAAATAAACAGCAGGGAAAATTAAAAACTACGGAAAAAATTATTGCTATTGGTGCGTCAACAGGCGGCACTGAAGCAATTAAAGAAATTTTAATCAATATGCGTCCAGATTCACCAGGGATATTAATTGCTCAGCATATACCAAAAGCTTTTAGTGCTGCATTCTCCAAGCGTATGGATAGCCTTTCACCCATGGCTGTTTGTGAAGCTCAAGATGGGCAAGCTGTACTGCCCGGCCATGCGTATATTGCGCCGGGAGACAGGCATCTGCTATTGGTTCGTGAAGGAGCACGTTATTATTGCAAGCTTGATGATGGTGAGCCCTGTAACCGACATAAACCCTCAGTGGATGTGCTGTTTCGTTCTGTAGATGAAGCTGCAGGTGATAATGCTATTGGTGTCCTGCTTACAGGTATGGGTGCTGACGGTGCTCAAGGTTTAAAGCAAATGCATGGTTCCGGTTTAAAAACAATTGCCCAGGATGAAAATAGCAGTGTAGTCTGGGGGATGCCGGGTGAGGCCGTTAAACTTGAAGCGACGGATTATGTGCTACCCTTAAATAAAATAGCTCAAAAGATTCTGTCACTAATTGGCGAAGCAGAATAACAAGAGTCCAGTTAATGGGTGAATTCAAAATACAAAGAGGAATGGTGTGAGTACAAATCAAGATGAATCCTCTGAGATCGAGTCACTATTATATGACCTTGAAGGTGAACTTTATCACTTGATTAAGCGTGAACATGCTGAGATCAGTGATGAGCTTTCTCAGATGGGACTGGTTGTTAATGATGCGATCAAGACTCTGGTTCAGAGTCTGAATAGTCTGACTGGACAATTAAAAGAACAGAACGAGTTGGTGCATAAAATCGCTTCAGCCGTTGATGATGTTGAAAGTGAAAAGCAGCAACAGGC
>JAGLQT010000180.1 GCA_023136715.1 Gammaproteobacteria bacterium
GGCGCGGGTACTTTCCACCCCGCCACCTTTTTACGTGCGATTGGCCCCGAGCCCTGGCGTGCGGCCTATGTGCAGCCTTGCCGCCGCCCTACCGATGGACGCTATGGCGAAAATCCAAATCGCCTGCAGCACTATTACCAGTTTCAGGTGGTATTGAAGCCATCACCTGATGATATTCAGGATTTGTATCTGGGTTCACTAAAAGCACTGGGTTTTGATCCGCTGGAACACGACATTCGTTTCGTCGAAGATAACTGGGAATCACCCACACTGGGTGCCTGGGGCCTGGGCTGGGAAGTCTGGCTTAATGGTATGGAAGTCACGCAGTTTACCTATTTTCAGCAAGTTGGCGGCCTGGAATGTCGTCCGGTCACTGGCGAGATCACTTATGGTCTGGAGCGTCTTGCGATGTATTTGCAGGAAGTCGAAAGCGTGTTTGACCTGACCTGGACGCGTGGCCCGCAGGGTGATGTTACCTATGGTGACGTCTTTCACCAGAACGAAGTGGAAATGTCCACGTACAATTTCGAGCAGGCTGATACCGATTCCATGTTCAAATTTTTCGATAGCTGCGAAGCTGAAAGCTCGCGCCTGATCGAACTGGGCTTGCCGTTGCCAGCTTACGAAATGGTATTAAAAGCATCGCATACGTTTAACTTACTGGATGCGCGTCACGCGATTTCAGTCACCGAGCGTCAGCGATTTATTCTGCGCGTCCGTACCCTGTCACGCGCGGTTGCACAGGCTTATTACGATTCACGCGAAGCCTTGGGCTTTCCCATTGGTAAAACATCAACAGGAGATAAGTCATGAGTAAAGATCTGTTGATTGAACTGGGCACCGAAGAGTTGCCACCCAAGGCGCTGAAAAAATTATCCGATGCTTTCACACAGGGCATTGTTGATGGTTTGGCACAGGCCGGTTTTGAAATCGGTGATGTACAGTCTTATGCAGCACCACGTCGTCTGGCGGTGATGGTTAAAGATGTACCCACTTCACAGCCAGATCGCGATGTTGAACGTAAAGGTCCAAACCTTAAAGCGGCTTACGATACGGATGGTAATCCAACTAAAGCCGTTGAAGGTTTCGCACGTTCCTGTGGTGTTACTGTTGATGAGCTTGAACAGGAAGAAACTGAAAAGGGTACATGGCTGGTGTTCAAAGCAAATGAAAAGGGCAAGCCGGTAGCTGAATTGCTACAGAATATTATTGAGCAATCGCTACACAAATTGCCGATACCCAAGCGCATGCGCTGGGGTGACAGCGATGCTGAGTTTGTACGCCCCGTTCACTGGTTAGTCTTGTTACACGGCTCAGATGTGATTGATGCAGAAATTCTTGGTGTGAAAAGTTCACGTGAAACTTTTGGCCATCGTTTCCATGCTAATGGTTCATTATCTTTGAATGCTGCTGCCAGTTATGTAGAGCAGTTACGTAGCGATGCTTTTGTGCTTGCTGATATGGAAGAGCGTAAAAATGTGATTCGTGAACAAGTTGAAAAAGCGGCTTCTAATGTTGGCGGTCAGGTTGTGGTTGATGAAGACCTGTTACAGGAAGTTGCTGGTTTAGTTGAATGGCCAGTGGCAGTCGTTGGAGATTTTGATAAAGAATTCCTGGATGTGCCTTCAGAAGCCTTGATCAAAACCATGCAGGACAACCAGAAATATTTTGCTGTTCTGGCTAACGATGGAAATATCATGCCGCACTTTATTACTATCAGCAATATCGATAGTAAATCACCAGAAAAAGTAAAAGCCGGTAACGAGCGTGTGATACGTCCGCGTTTTGCCGATGCTGCTTTCTTCTGGAATCAGGATAAGAAGCAACCGTTAGATGCTTTCCTGCTGCGCCTTGATCAGGTTGTCTTTCAGAAGAAACTGGGCAGCATTGGTGATAAGTGTCAGCGCATTGAAAAACTATCAGAAATAATTGCTGGACAAATGGATGCTGATGTTAAGCAGGCAAGTCGAGCAGCGTTATTAAGTAAATGTGATTTGATGACGGACATGGTTGGTGAGTTTCCATCCTTACAAGGTGTTATGGGTCGTTATTACGCAATTGCTTCGGGTGAAGATTCCGCTATTGCAATTGCAATTGAAGAGCAATATTTACCACGTCATGCCAGTGATAGCCTGCCAACAACTACAGCGGGTAAGATTGTAGCTATCAGCGACAGAATTGATACCCTGGTTGGTATTTTTGCCATTGGCCAAAAACCGACGGGTGAAAAAGATCCGTATGCGTTGCGTCGGGCAGCCATTGGTGTGTTGCGCATATTGATCGAATGTAAGCTGGATCTCGATCTTGAAATATTGATCGATGAGGCCGCAAAATTATTGTCAGATAAAGTTGATGCAGAAAAAGCAAAAGTCGAGGTCTTTGATTTTATGCTGGACCGTCTACGCGCTTACTATCTTGATCGTGACGTGCTTGTTGATGTCTTCGATGCGGTATCCGCCTTACGCCCAAGTCGCCCCTTAGATTTTGATAAACGCATTAAAGCTGTGACTGCATTCCGTGCATTGCCTGAAGCAGAAAGTCTGGCTGCGGCGAATAAACGTGTTGGTAATATTCTGAAAAAATCTGAAACCGAAGGCAGTGGCTCGGTGGTTGAATGTTTATTCGCAGAAGATGCTGAAAAAGCATTGTTTAATAAACTGGCATCATTGAAATCAAATGTTGAATCCTTATTGGATGATGGTGATTATGAACAGGCGTTGCGTGAATTGTCGTCATTGCGTGAGTCAGTCGATGATTTCTTTGATTCAGTGATGGTGATGGCGGATGATGAAGCCGTTAAAAACAATCGTATAGCTTTGTTGGCCCAGATGAGCGCTTTATTCATGCGTGCAGCTGATTTGTCACGTTTGCATCAGAAGAGTTAATGAATATGAAACTGATTATTCTCGACAGAGATGGCGTAATCAATCAGGATTCGGATGCTTATATAAAAAGCCCGGATGAATGGATTCCATTGCCAGGAAGCCTTGAAGCTATTGCAAAGTTAAATCGTGCGGGCTACACCGTGGCGGTAGCGACTAACCAGTCTGGTCTTGCGCGAGGTTATTTTGATTTGAAAACTTTATCAGCCATGCATCGAAAAATGGAGGTTTTGCTATCAGAGCTCGGCGGTCAAGTCGATGCGGTATTTTATTGTCCACATGGTCCAAAAGATGGTTGTGTTTGTCGTAAACCAAGTCCCGGCATGTTGCATGAAATAGGCGAGCGTTTTCAGACAAATCTGAAAAAAGCATTTTTTATTGGTGATACCATTAGTGATATGAAAGCTGCAACATCGGCTGGCGTAAAACCTGTTCTGGTGAGAACCGGTAAAGGTGAAAAGACAGAACTTCTTCTGGATGAAAATAATTTTTCACATGTCCCTGTCTATAATGATTTGCTTTCAGCAGTCGAAGATATTTTAAGCTCTGCCACTAATGCCTATGCCTGAAGTTCGAATTCCTTCGAAACCCGTTCTGTATATACGCTCAGCGATTTACTGGATAAGCATGTTCTTTGCGTCGGTAGTTATTGGCGGCCTCACCGTTTTTACTTTCCCATTGCATGTCGATAAACGTTTTCGCTTTGCTCAAAACTTCGCGCGATTTGGTTTATGGCTGATACAAAGGGTTTGTAAATTAAGTTATGAGATAGAAGGGATTGAAAACATTCCACAAGGAGGCGCCGTAGTGTTGTGTAAGCATCAATCAACGTGGGAAACCCTGATGCTGCAGATTGATTTGCCACCAGTACGATGGGTTCTTAAAAAAGAATTATTAAAGATTCCTTTTTTTGGGTGGGGGCTGGCATTGATGGAGCCGATAGCGATTGATCGCTCATCGGGCAGAAAAGCAATAACTCAGATGATCGATCAGGGTAGAGAAATGCTCAAGAATGGTTACTGGGTTGTGGTTTTTCCTGAAGGAACACGGGCAAAACCCGGCGAGCAGAAAAAGTATAAGGCTGGTGGTGCAAGGCTAGCAGTTGAAACCGGTTACCCAGTTGTGCCAGTTGCACATAATGCGGGTGAATTCTGGCCAAGGCACAGTTTCATTAAATGGCCGGGGCGCATAAAAGTTTCGATTGGTCCGGTGATTAATCCCGACGGTAAAACTGCTGATCAGGTAACTACTGAAGCTGAAGCATGGATTGAAAACAAGATGAAGGAAATTAGCGACCCTACACGTTGGCATCGCTAAGTTAATTTTTCGAGTTCATGCTTATCGAATTATTCCGAACTCATCACCGCCAAGTCGTGCTACGGTATCAACGGTGCGTAGATTGCTTTGTAGTGCTTCAGCGACTGATCTTAAGATGAAATCACCTGCTTCATGTCCCAGGTTATCATTAATTGGTTTAAATCCATCAAGGTCTAGATATAGCAGACAAGATTATAAAAATAAATATATGGTTTGAGTATGATAAGGATTTTAAATATTGCTGTGACATTAATGCTGAATTTATGCGTATGCTGTTCGCTTGCATTGGCAACCTCTCAGGAAGATGAAATAGAACTGAATTCAACATGGCAGAAGGTAAAAGAAGAGAATGGTGTTATCGTCTATAGCCATGAAATTGAGGGTAGAGATATCGTCAAGGCGAAAGTTGAGGTGCTTATTGATGTAGGCATGGAAAAAATCAAATCAATACTGGATGATGTTTCGTGTAGACGTGATTGGGTTCCTTATCTTGTAGAGTCGAGAGTATTAAAGAAATATTCTGAAGATGAAAAATTAGAATACAGTTTGTTTGGTGCGCCCTGGCCAGCATCCGACCGGGATTTTGTTTATTATCGACAATTGCTGCATAAAGATGCCACTAAAATAGTCTTCACAATGACCTTCAAGGAAAGTGAATTGATGCCCCAGCAGGATGGTGTGGTACGGGCAGACTTGATCGAAAGTCAATATACATTAACTGCGCTAAGCAGTAAGCAAACAAAAGTCGAACTGATATTCTATGCCGACCCCAAAGGCTGGCTAGCCGACTGGATTGTAAACATCATTCAGGAAGCCTTACCCTTTATGATGTTGCGAAATTTGAAAGTGACTGCTGAGGGCATGGAAAAGTAAAAGTAGGGTCAGGGTCAGGGTCAGGGTCAGGCTCAGCTTAATCATCTGTTCTGAGGAAATTCACATCCAGTATCCGCCATGTTTCTCAAGTCTGAGGATTAATTTATAGCAATTCATCATCAACATTGATGACGTGTTTGTCACGCACTGCCTGGGTGCGTCATCCCCAAAACAGCGCACCGTTCTGGTGCTTCCCCGCGTTTCCAAAGCTGAAAACCTTTATCGTACTGACTTTTTAAACATGGCATGGAACTTGTAATGCTGTACTTAACGATATTTATTTCTTGTTTTTGGTAAGAGGCAGCAATGAAACAGACGATGAAAGAAAGACTGGTTTTAATCGGCAATGGTATGGCGGGTGTGCGAACACTGGAAGAGTTGTTCAAGCACAGTAATGCTGATGGTAAAGGTTCAGATTTATATGATGTGACGGTGATCGG
>JAGLQT010000181.1 GCA_023136715.1 Gammaproteobacteria bacterium
TGAGTAAAAATTAAGTTACTGAACTGCTATGTTGAAATTTGAGATAAAGAGCTGGGGTTCATTTTTATTTTGGTGGCTATGCTAGCTGTTGTTCTACGTTTGAGAAAGAAACGTGTCTAAAATCTGAAAGCGATGCTGCTTCCTACATACTGGTGCTCGCCAGAAAGACTGGTGTGAAAATCACCAAAATCGATATTTTCATGGAAGACGCCAATACTTAAGTTGTCACCCAGATTGATCCTGATCCCAAGCCTGAAGAAAAAATCGATGGCGCATTCCCGGTCAGCGGTACAGCTGTGTGTTTCTTTGTCATTGTCGAGTAATGTTAATAAGCCATAAAGATCTGTACCTATTTCATAAAAAGGAGCAAAAGTATGGCCAAAAGCTTGCCCGAAAAAAACCTTTATTGTTGAGTTGTACGTGCCAAGGTCATCATACTCTAACTCCATTAGTTGTAGGCCGCTGTATATTTTTGTTGCCGAGTTGCCTGCAAGCGTTGAGTAAATCCCAAATGTATAAATGTCGCCCAGCGTTTCGCTATGCCTGGATTTTGTTAACTCAATAAAGCTGCCTTCGTTGGCCGATGCCTGATG
The DNA here is from genome assembly GCA_023136715.1 of Gammaproteobacteria bacterium. Lineage (GTDB taxonomy): Bacteria > Pseudomonadota > Gammaproteobacteria > SZUA-229 > SZUA-229 > LH-M37. The sequence continues at coordinate 594 of JAGLQT010000181.1, forward strand.
ATAAAAACTAAGCATCAGTGTTGTTGCGAGAAAAACTTGCATGAGGCTAAAACTAAGCCAGCTTTTTTTGTGCCTTGTTTTCATATTACGAATGTTTAACGAACAATATCATCTTCGAAAAGATCATCTTCGAATAAATCATCCTCGTCTTCTTCAGGTGGGTTGCCATCGTAAACTTTATTTTGTCTGCGTTGTACCCATCCATCACGTATAAAGGCGTAGGGGTCGGGGGCTGTCTCGTCGACAATATCTTTTGCTTTTAACAGGTCTGCACGTATATCAATGTATTTAACTGCTATTAGGCCCGTAGCGTCTTTGGTGCTCATGTCATCATAAACGAGATCATGTTCTGCAAAGGAATCAACCACAAAGCCTATGCCGTCACGAACGCTGCTGGGACCGAAGAAAGGCAGCACCAGATAAGGGCCGCTCTCTACGCCCCAGTATCCAAGAGTCTGTCCAAAATCTTCATTATGTTTGGCCAGGCCAAAATCGGTGGCGACATCCATAATGCCGAACAGGCCAATTGTGCTATTGAAAACAATGCGCGCAGAAGTTTTTATCGCCCGATCTATTTTTAGTTGCAGTAAATCGTTGATCAAGGTCAGTACGTCACCCAGATTACCGAAGAAGTTTGTGATACCGGTATCGACAGCATCTGGTGTGATTGCCTGATAACCTTCAGCAATAGGTTTCATGGCGTATTCATCCAGTGTTTCATTAAAGGAATACATGGAGCGGTTGAAGCTTTCAAAAGGATCGTCGGGGTTGGCAGGGCCTTCGAGGGTGGTGCAGCCGACGTTAAAGCCGAGTAATAAAATAATAAGCAATTGTTTTGTCAGTATGTTCAAGCTGTTATCCCTGTTCGGATTTAATTATTTTTTATTGTTCGATCATGGAGTAGGCGAGGCGGGCTACATTTTTTGAGCCGCCACCTGTGCCTAATAACTTACGCAACTTTGATAACTCATTGCGCATGTTCTGGTTATAGTTTTCGTCTTCGAGAATACGTAGTGTTTCAGCAGCGAGTTTTTCAGGCTGCGCTTCGTGTTGAATAAATTCTTTGACGATTTCTTTGCCGGGCACAATGTTAACCAGGCCAATATGGCTAATACTGACCAGGCGACTAAGTATGAAATAGGATAGCGCTGCCAGTTTGTGGGTGATCACCATGGGTGTGCCCATTAAACCGATTTCCAGCGTGGCGGTGCCCGAGGCGACGATAATGCTATCGCATGCCTGGATAACATCATGAGTATTGTTATCGATGAGACTAACTTTTAACGCGGCCAGATCTTTTCCATATTTAGCTAAATCCTGATGTTGAACGGTACTGGCCAGTGGTAACACAAACTGTAATTCAGGACGTTGCTGTTTGAGTAGTTTGGCGGTCTCTATCATGATGGGCAGCAGGCGCTCGATCTCGCCCATGCGACTGCCGGGGAACAAACCGACTGTGGTTTTCTCCTCCAGTGATAAAACAGCACGTGCCTGCTGCATGTTTTTGTCAGGAATTATCTCATCAACTAATGGGTGGCCGGTAAATTCAACTGCTACCTTAGCTTTTTTATACAGCTCGACTTCAAACGGAAAAATCACCGCCATCTGGTCAACAATACGCGCCATTTTATAAACCCGCTTCGGTCGCCATGCCCAGACCTGTGGGCCGATATAAAACAACACCTTGATGCCCAGTGATTTGGCGTAAGCCGCGAGCTTCTGGTTGAATTCCTGATAGTCGACCAGGATTAGCAGGTCAGGTGGTGACTGCTTGATGTGTTCCTGAATCTGGTTGAGCACGCCCTTGATCATGCGGTATTTGAACAGCACTTCAACAATGCCAACCACTGCGAGCTTTGAGGCATCGAACAGCACATTGACACCGGCTTCACGCATATTTTTGCCACCCATACCCTGTAGCTGGATGCTATCATCCATGCCCAGCAACTCCTTGCAAAGGTTCGCTGCGTGCAAGTCACCCGAGGCTTCGCCAGCAACTATAAATACTGTTTTGGATTTGCTCATAATTTAAATTCTTTTTGAGAGCTTTGCATGAAGCATCTTTTTCGTCATGGCTGTGTTAAAAATAGTCTCAAAATGCTCATTTACTAGACGTAAACTGCGCTTTTTCAACGATTTTTGCCTTGCCCTGACAAAAAATCTACATCATGCAAAACTCTCTTTTTTATAGTTGCGAGGTTATTCAATGGCTGGGAATTCTACCGGAAGAACAATAAAAATTCAGGAAGAACTTCCAGAAATCAGTGGCTTACTGGCAGGCGTCGATGAGGCAGGGCGTGGCCCATTAGTTGGCAACGTGGTGGCATCAGCCGTTATTCTGGATAAGGATCATCCCATTGAAGGACTGGCCGACTCCAAGAAGCTCACCGCCAAACGTCGTGAAGCACTGGCGGAAGAGATCAGGCAGCACGCGAAGGCCTGGGCGGTGGTCAGCATCACCCCTGAGGAAATTGACCGCATCAATATATTGCAGGCGACCATGCTGGCGATGAAGCAATCGGTGGAGCAATTGCAGATCAACCCCGATCA
>JAGLQT010000182.1 GCA_023136715.1 Gammaproteobacteria bacterium
AAAATGCAGCAATTTGATGTCTACACATATAACCATTCGGTTGAAAACTGTGCGTTGGGCATTGCCTTTGGCCGCCATATGGGACTGCACAAAGAAGGCTTGCAATCATTGGCAATGGGCTTGCTACTAATGGATGTAGGGAAAGCGAAATTGCCACGTGATTTGTTAACCAAACAAAGCGCACTGACTACAGAAGAAATCGCAGAGCTGCAGAAGCATGTTGCTTATTCTGCTGAGATTCTAAAAAAAACTGAAGGCATTACTGAGGATGTTATAAATATTGCGCTAACACACCATGAGCGTTATGACGGCAGTGGCTATCCAAATAATCTGGTAGGAGTACAAACACCTATATACGGACGAATTGCAGCAATCATTGATTGCTATGATGCAATGACGACTTCAACACCTTACCGTAAAGCAGTATCTGAACATGAGGCATTGCAGAAAATTTACAATTTACGTGGCCAATATTTCCAGCCGGAACTAGTTGAACAGTTTTTACAATGCATGGGAGTATATCCAACAGGTTCACTAGTTGAGCTTTCAACAGGTGAGGTTGGTATTATTCTGTCTCAAAATGCAAAACATCGGCTGAAACCAAAAATCATGGTGATACTGGATGAGCAAAAACAGCCGTGCGCAGTACGACATATAGTAGATTTAGCTGTACAAAGTGAAGATTCCAATGGCATGCCACTACAAATTACCAGAGGCCTTGACCGTGGTGAGTACGGCGTAGATACAGCCGTTATTAAGTAGAACTTACGGTTAGACCAGGGAGGAGCAATCTTTTTAGCTTTTAAAAAACAGGCCTGCCCCCTCTAGTTTCAATCATTTACTTACTCTACTCTGCCTCAGGCTTTTTATTTCGAGTACAGGGTTTAGCCATGATCTCCAGATAAAAACTTTCAAGCTGTTCTGATTCAGCCCAGCTAATCGATTTATTAATCTCAGATAGATGGATAACCTCACTACTTGCCTCATCAACACCGAATCGACAGTCAAAATCCCAGAAATCAGCGCCTTCAGGCAAGGCCCTTCTACGTTCTCTTTTTATATATTTTTTAACTTCATGTTTAATGGCTTCAACCAGCCTCGGAATACTGAGCTTTTCGTGACTTAATTTAAACGTTTTTTTCATAGTTTTCTCAAAGCTATAATGGGTATTACTGGAGGTAAGAACCGGTACCAAAGAGCAGTTATTTCATACTGCAAAATTCATTCCACCTGATATCGCAACACGCCAGAAGCCTGTCACAATGGCTATTAATTACACGGGTACAAGTATAAGGTAACTTCTATGGATATATCTCACTACCTGAAGCTAATGGTCGATAAAGAGGCCTCTGATCTCTTTTTCAGCCCGGGCGCACCCATCAATATCAAAATCGAAGGCATTACCTCTGCCATTGATGACCAGGTTTTACCTGCAGGCAGCGTAAAGAAAATTGCCCACGCATTCATGAACGAAGAACATCAACAACAATTCAAAGAGAATCTTGAACTGGATATTTCCGTCTCAATCAAAAATATTGGAAATTTCAGAATCAACGTATTCAGGGAACGCGGTGATGTGGCTATGGTTATACGCTATATCAAAAATCGCATCCCCAGCATAGAAGAGCTTAATCTGCCCGTTTGTTTAAAAGAAATGGTGATGGAGCCAAGAGGACTTGTCCTGATCGTCGGCACGACTGGTAGCGGAAAATCAACTACGCTGGCATCTATGGTTGATCACCGCAATGAAAATAAAACAGGTCATATACTAACGATTGAAGACCCTATTGAATTCGTACACACGCATAAAAAATCCATCGTCAATCAACGTGAAGTGGGACTCGACACCCTGTCCTATGCCAATGCACTTAGAAGAGCAATGCGTGAAGCGCCCGATGTAATCCTGATTGGTGAAATCCGTGATCGTGAAACCATGGAACAGGCCATCGGCTACGCAGACACCGGCCATCTCTGCCTGTCCACGCTGCATGCAACTAATGCCAACCAGGCGCTGGAACGCATTATCAATTTCTTCCCTGAAACTGCACATGAACAGCTTTATCTTGACCTCTCGCTTAGTCTTAATGCGGTGGTTGCCCAACGCCTGGTACACGGCCAGGATGGCAAGCGCGTACCCGCTGTAGAAATCATGCGTACCACTGCATATGTGAAAGAATTAATTCAGAAACATGAAATTGACAACATCAAGGAAGCCATGGAACGAAGCTCAGAAGGCGGTATGCAAACATTCGATCAATCACTATACAAATTGTACAATGAAGGAAAAATCAGCAAGGATGAAGCGCTCAATAATGCTGACTCCAGGACCAACCTTGGTTTACATATCCGCCTGGATGAAAGCGGCACAGGAAATGACATTAGTGGCCTGTATGTAAATACAAACGATTAGAAGTCATAGAACAAAAGAGAGAGGAGTCTGACACCTTTAATTTATTGAGGAAAAAGCCTTTTATTTTTCTATTCTGCCTATACGTAACGTATATCAATGCAATTGGTACGGTTTATATTGGAGAATATGGAATGAGATGGATGCCAAGTCACTCATTTAACAAAAAAGTATATGGGTTTATATATGAAATCATTGCTTCACACTTCGGTCCTGTTTCTTTTATCGTTTGTTCTAACCGCCTGTTTTGGTGGCGGAGGCGGAGGCGGCACAACAATAACCCATACCATTTCAGAAGTCTCACCCCTGTACAACACAAATGGCTTTGACTGGAACGATTATGTTGTGGACGACGGCGCGACTTTTGCTCAGGCTACAGGTACGGCCTGTTACGCAGATACTGACACTGCCTGCCTGCATGGGGGAGAGATGCGCATGGTTGAGATCACCGGTCTTTCGTCCTGTACTGGCATCACGGCTTCGGACACGCTTGGCGCGTTCGACTGGATCTGCGACAACAGCACAGGCACAGCCAGGATTATCTCCACCGGCCTCGCTTCGGGTCACGGACTTGCCGACTTATTGGACTTTACCCAGCTCGCCTGGAAAGAAAACAGCCTGACGGTTTATCGAGATGGTGTTGAGATAGATACGACCACACCGGCCGTATGGTGGACAAATACAGTGAATTCAACTGCCACGGGCGGTGTACTGGGTATTGCTAGCGAGGTTTGGGTGATACCGAGTAATATCACGGCGGGTTATACAATTGAGGCAGACAGAGTGGCACTTGTCGCGGCTCCGGGTGTTGTTATCAACGGCCCGGATGGCGGGGAATTCAGCTACGTCATATCCGCGTCAGGCAAGGACTTCCTCTGGCTCGAGGGAATGGAGATAGACGCGGCAGGTGACGGCGCTGGCGTGAGTTGGCAATTGGTGAGGTTCTCGGCGATGAGAGATATCATAGTCGAAAACGCAGACACAGGACCTGGACAGCACGGGGTCAGCCTCACAATCTCTTCAAGCAACAGCTTATCCAATATAACCGCGAACAATAATGGGGGGTTTGGGATCTCTCTCAACTCATCTTCAAACAACACGTTCTCGGACGTGACCGCGAGCAATAACGGTTCCGGGGTCTATATCGAAGAATCTTCAAATAACACGTTCTCGGGCGTGATCGCGAACAATAATGATTTTCACGGAGTCAAACTCTACTCCGTCTCCTCCGTCTCTTCGGATAACAACACGCTTTCAGGAGTGACCGCGAACAATAACGGAGAGTATGGGCTCGTTATCTTCTCCTCGAACAATATAATCTCAGGCGTGACCGCAAGCAATAGCTTTATGGGGATTATCCTCAACGCCTCGAATACGGTTTCCAATGTGACCGCGAGCGGCAACTATATAGGGCTCCATCTCGCCCCCTCGTTTTACAGCATACTCTCTAATATCACCGCGAGTAATAACGATACCGGAGTCATGCTCATCTCCTCCACAAACAACCTTCTCCTGGGCGTGACCGTAAGCAATAATAATTACGGGGTCTATATCGAAGACTCTACGGGCAACACGCTCTCGGGTGTGACCGCGAGCAATAACAATACCGGGATCGAACTCTTCAATTCCTCAAATAACTACTTCACAGGTGATTTTAAGGTGGGGACCAACGGGTCAGACTGTAGGGTCACCACTAATGCCTCTCTCACGAACCCGGGGCTAGATGACGACAGTGACCCTAGCGACCAGGGCAACGATACGGTACACGACGGGCTCTGTATACAGGAGGGTGCCTCAGACTTCGGCACCGCTGTAACCGGTATAACCCTCGGTTCATCCTTTGTTGCCAAGGACTATCAGGACGACAGTGCAAACACAAGCGACACAGACGGGAATGCTGTCATAACCGATTTTGCCTTATCCTTTGACTGGGTAAACTTCGAAAACCCATACCGCCTCTGGGGCAAAGAGGGCAGCGCATTCCCCAGCGAGACCAACCGGGGCATGATTGGCTGCAGCGACAAGGTATATACAAATCAGATGGACTGTGAAACAAACTTCGAGGCGTGGGCCGCATATGCCCGTATATGGGACTGGTCGCTGCTGGCGACCGATACGGTAATAAAGGATCTCCTCCCGCTACCCACAGGCAACGATACGCTCACGCACACATGGTCTGACTTGAGCACCTCAATCATCCTCCGCAACGCGGTGGAGATACAGGGTGATGAAATCGGCGATGACGACACCCTCTGCGAGACGGGCGAAACCTGCCTGTATACACCGAACATGGGTTCCTATCAGGGGCATGGCAGTCTCATAAGCGCGGGCAGCATCGGCACAGGTGGTACACTTGAGAACATAATTCTCATGAAGTACGAGACCAATGGCTACTAGTTAATTAAAGATGTCTGAGCCGGGTTTTAATTTTTATTAAGCTGATATTTCAGTGGTTGTGGGTGCGACTACCCACAACCACCAAAGTTATGAATTACTACGTTAGCTTAGTAAACACTAAAAACCTGAAAGCTGAATTACAAAATATATCCTTGTATTTCACCCTACGGGGCAACCATAAAACGGCTGTTCAATTTCGATCTCATCGAAATTAGTCCGGCTCAAAAACATGCTGGGATGACGGTCTAAGGAGATTTACAAATTAACTTTCCTCAGCCTCAATGAATTAACAATCACCGATACCGAACTAAAACTCATCGCGACCGCCGCTAACATCGGTGACAACAACAAACCAGATACCGGGTATAAAACCCCTGCTGCTATCGGTACACCCATCGAGTTATAAACAAACGCAAAAAATAAATTCTGCCGGATATTTTTCATTACTGCTCGACTCAAGCGTATCGCTCGAACAATGCCCCGCAAATCACCCTTCACCAAAGTCACACCTGCTGATTCCATGGCGACATCTGTACCCGTTCCCATTGCAATACCTACATTTGCCTGCGCTAAGGCAGGGGCATCATTGATACCATCCCCCGCCATGGCAACTACTTTATTCATGGACTGTAACTGTTTAACTATCCTGGCTTTTTGATCAGGCAAGACTTCCGATTCAACGTGGCTGATGCCCAGTTGTTTAGCCACTGCATGTGCTGTGGTGTGGCTGTCACCGGTTAGCATGACCACCTGCACAGCTTCCTTATGTAGTTGCTGAATGGCTTCGGCTGTTGAGGCTTTGATGGGATCGGCAACACCGATGATTCCAGCGGCTTTGCCATCAATGGCGATCAGCATCACCGTTTGACCTTCGGCACGATCCGCTTCTGCTTTTTCAGATAAGGCGGCGACTTCAATATCCAGAGATTGCATCAACTGACTATTACCCATAACCACTTCATGATTATCAACCACACCAACGACGCCCTTGCCGGTGACTGATTCAAATGCATCGGTGGCTAACAGTGTCAGGTTCTGCTCTTGCGCGGCATCAACAATGGCTTCAGCCAGTGGATGCTCACTGGATCGTTCCAGGCTGGCGACCAGTATCAGCATTTCATCGACATCAAAATCGGCAACGGTTTCAAGTTTAACCAGCTTCGGTTTTCCTTCAGTTAAGGTTCCGGTTTTATCAACCACCAGCACATTCACTTTTTCCAGCGTCTCCAACGCTTCAGCATTTTTTATCAACACACCCAGCGTTGCGCCCTTGCCGGTGCCGACCATGATCGACATCGGCGTAGCCAGACCCAGTGCGCAGGGGCAGGCGATGATCAGCACGGCAACGGCATTGACCACGGCGTGTGCCAGTTTTGGCTCTGGCCCCAGTAACCACCAGATGACGAAGGCAAGCAATGCAACCAGAACCACCGTTGGCACAAAGTACCCAGCAACGGTGTCCGCCAGTTTCTGCACGGGCGCACGCGAGCGTTGGGCTTCACTGACCATGTGCACAATTTGAGATAACAGGGTATCGGCACCCACTTTCTCAGCACGCATCAACAAACTACCGGTGCCGTTAACGGTGGCACCAATCAGTTTTTCAGCCACGATTTTTTCTACCGGTATAGCTTCACCGGTGACCATGGATTCATCCACCGAGCTATTACCTTCCACGACTTCGCCATCGACCGGTATTTTTTCACCCGGCCTGACCCGCAATAAATCACCTACTACAACGTGCTCTAGCGGGATGTCACCCTCATTACCATCATCGCGCACGATACGAGCTGTTTTAGGTGCCAGACCCAGTAACATTTTGATCGCGCTATTGGTCTGGCTGCGGGCGCGTAGTTCCAGCACCTGCCCCAGTAACACCAGCGTCACGATGACGGCCGAGGCTTCAAAATATACTGCGACCAGTCCACCTTCCATTTGCATAACGACGGGGAAAATTTCCGGAAAAAATAGTGCAATGCTGCTGTAGCTCCAGGCGACAGAGACACCCAGTCCGATCAGGGTAAACATATTCAGATTCCAGCTAGTAACCGACTGCACAGCGCGCACAAAAAAAGGCCAGCCACCCCACAGCACAACCGGCGTTGCCAGTATGAATTCAATCCATTGCACGGCTTTCATAGAGAGCGCATCGGGCAGCAAGGCGGGAACCATGTCGGCAATCATAGCGAGAACAAATACGGGAAGTGCCAGTGCCGCGCTAATCCAGAAGCGGGTCACCATGTCGTCCAGCTCGGTATTATCTTCTTCCAGCGAGATAGTTTTAGCTTCCAGCGCCATGCCGCATTTAGGGCAGGAACCGGGGCCTATTTGCTCCACTTCCGGATGCATGGGACAGGTGAAAATGGAGGAATCAAGGGAGCTGGCGCTGCGGTCTTCTGTTACGGGATTGAGATATTTATCCGGATTATCCGCAAACTTCTGCTGGCAACCCGCACAGCAAAAATAGTAGTCGATATTCTGGTGGACATAATGATGCTCGCTCTTTTCTGTGACACTCATACCGCATACAGGGTCGACGAGTTTCACATCATGGATTAACAACTCTGGCGCTGGTTCTGCCATAGGCTTTTCCTCATGCAATCATCTACGACCAGTTTAGTCCTGAAGCGGCTGATTTATCACCCCCCGAAACCAATGGTTTTAGTGAGCAGGTCGGCAATCCTGTGCTGCTCTACGAAAAACATCTAAATAGGAATGAACTTCATTTGCTAATGCTTGTCATTATTAGCGTAAACATTATAAACTCAGTCAAGTGACTTACTTTGACGCGACTAAATAACCAGGAGAAAAATAACAATGTCTAATCTAAAGAAATCAGTTTCCATCGCCATGGGCGCAACTTTTGCGGCTTCTATGGCTGCCAGCCCTATTGCTAATGCTGATCAAAGCCCATTCGGTATGCAAAATCTGGAAAGTGGCTACATGCAAGTTGCTGAAGGTAAATGCGGCGAGAACATGAAAAAAGATAAAGATAAAGAAGGCACTTGCGGTGAAGGTAAAGCTTCAAAAGAAAAAGAAGGTACCTG
>JAGLQT010000183.1 GCA_023136715.1 Gammaproteobacteria bacterium
AAACCTATGGTCACCAGTTGGATGTGTCGGTTGAGCTGGTCAACCTACGAATACAGCTTACTGGTGAGCAGCCCGAGTTTAAATTGCCACGCTGGCAGGCGCAGCCGAAACAGGCGCTTAAGCAGGTGAAAATTGCGGGCGTAAATCAGACGGTGAATGTTTATCAAAGAGAGCAGTTACAAATTGCCGAGATTATTCAGGGGCCTGCTCTGATTACCGAAACCACTTCGACTACATGGATTGATCAGGGCTGGAGTGCAGAGGTGGATGCTGTCGGTAATTTGATGCTGATCAGGCGTGGAGCTTAAATTGTTAGATTTGTTTGCTTTGGCGTTTATTGGCGGTGCCTGTTTTTGACTCTTTTTTCTTTGGCTTGATCAGTTTCTCAAAACTCCCTTTCTCACCAGAATTTGTGTAATCCATTCTCAATTTTGTGATGATTTCATCTTCTGAAATATTCATTTCTGTTGTTAGTATATTGTAGAGCAGGGCAAACAATCGTTTCTGTGAAATCTTCCAGGTGCTGCCTTCGCGTTGATAAAGCAACTTGCTGAGTTGGAGGAAATTATCAAAAGCGGATTGTCCAAGAATAAGTGGCAAAGTATTTTTGAAGCGCCCCGAGTTACCGATCATGTCCCAGTAGCGGGCAAAACGATTAACTGCCTGCATGGTGTAGAAATCAATATCACGTGTACTGAGTATGTTGTAAGGCGCTTTTGGGTTGTAATGAAGTTGATAAAATTCAGTATGTCGATTGATCGGGGCACCACGTAAACGTTTGAGTATGCCTAGCTGAATTTCGTGGGGCTTGAAAGTGACCAGTTGATCAAAGCTTTGGGCAAAATTTTCCAGAGTGTCACCGGGTAGACCAAAGATTAAATCAGCATGAATGTAGGCCTGCGTTTCCTCTCTTAACCAGAGCAGGTTTTCACCGGATTTTTCGTTGTCCTGCTTGCGACTAATCAGTTCCTGTATCACAGGGTCAAAAGTCTGGATGCCAATTTCAAATTGCAAAGAATGTCGTGGAAATTTTTTGATGGTGTCTTTAAGTTTGTCGGGCAGGTTGTCGGGTACAACTTCAAAGTGCAGATACAGATCGTCACTCATGCGTTCCAGAAAAAATTCCATGATGGCAACGCTGGTGCTGACTTTTAAATTGAAGGTTCGGTCGATGAATTTAAAATTACGTGCGCCACGTTGGTGGAGCTTGTCCATTTCATCGAGAAACGCGCCTAGTTCAAAAGGCTTGGAAGTTTTATCTAGCGCCGATAAACAGAACTCGCATTTAAAAGGGCAACCACGCGAGGCCTCGACATAAATCATCCGGTTGCGAATGTCTTCGTCTGTGTAATAGGCATAGGGTAGCTTGAGCTGGTCAAGTGCGATGATTTCACCTTCGATGATTTTTTCGGGTGGTTTTTCGCCAGACAGCAATTGCTCGCAGAGCTTATGGAAACTGATTTCCCCCGCGCCTTGAATAACATAATCAGCCAGTTCGACGACATCAGGATGATCGGGGTAATGACTGACTTCAGGGCCGCCCAGGATGATGATCGTCTCAGGTGATATTTGTTTGATCAGCGCAACCGTTTCACTGACTTCTTCCACATTCCAGATATAAACCCCAAAGCTAATGATAATGGGTTTCTTACATAACAACTGTTCGGCAATATCGACGGGGCGCTGGTGAATAGTGAATTCTTCTATGCGGGCACGCGGCTGCAAAATGCCCAGATTAGCGTACAGATAACGCAGGCCAAAGGCAGTATGGATATAACGTGCATTAATTGCGCTAAGTAGAATATCGGCCATATTGGGTGTCATGAATCGGCTAAGGTCTTGTAATATTTATGATTCTGTATGAGATGGGCATTTTACACAGAATGCTGTGACATCATGTATTTGATAATAACCCTGCTATAAGTTGCTTTATTTACAAGTGAGAATCATTATCTTTTAGAGCGTGAGTTTAATCTTTTTTGAGGAGAGGGGAGAATGATGACAGCTACAACGATGACAGCATCGACAGGAGACGATTCAACGAGGACGGCTTCACCACAGCGTTTTCCATATGCACCCTATGACTGGATCCCCAGCGATGCAGAATTTATTGCCAGAGAAAACAATCTTACTCTTGAAGATGATCATTGGGAATTAATGCGGTGCTTACAGGAATATTACAGTCGGACAGATTTCCCAAAACTTCGTGCCGTGACTGATGCGCTTGATGAAAATTTTCACAGTAAAGGTGGTATGAAATATTTACACCAATTGATACCAAACGGCCCAATTTCTCAGGGCTGCAAGCTGGCGGGTTTGAAGGTGCCAGCAGGATCTGTCGATCCCTCATTTGGCAGTACTGCCTAATTTTGATTGGTGAGTGGCAATAAAAAACCCGGCTAAGCCGGGTTTTTTTTGAGCTTGAAAAAATAAGTCAGCCTTATTTGATCTTCGACTCTTTGTACATCACGTGCTTGCGAACAACTGGGTCGAATTTCTTCATTTCCAGTTTGCCAGGCATAGTACGTTTGTTCTTTGTAGTGGTGTAAAAGTGACCAGTGTCAGCAGATGAAACCATTTTAATTTTATCGCGCATGAGTGTCTCCTAGTTGAGTGGCTTAAACTTTCTCGCCACGTGCACGCATTTCTGCGAGTACAGTGTCGATGCCTTTTTTGTCGATAAGGCGCATGCCACTAGTGGTCAAGCGTAGTTTTACGTAACGTTTCTCGCTTTCAACCCAGAAAC
>JAGLQT010000184.1 GCA_023136715.1 Gammaproteobacteria bacterium
CGGCAATTCTAGCGGAGAAAGACGGTCGTGACAAGGCAAAATCAGGCTCATTTAGTTACTACGAAGGGAGTGGTATAGTTGCGGCTCAATTAATTAGCGAATTTTAGTGAGTATGGCTGCGGATACAGTATTTATCGAAGACCTGCGCATCGAAACCATCATAGGTATCTACGACTGGGAGCGGGAAATCCGGCAGATTGTCAGTATTGACCTGGAAATGGCCTCGGATAACACCAAAGCCGCGGCGACTGAGAGCATCGACGATGCCATTAACTACAAAGCGGTAGCCAAAAGGCTGATTCAGTTCGTTGAAGAAAGCGAGTTCCAGCTGGTGGAAACCATGGCCGAGCGTATTAGCGAAATCGTGCTCAATGAATTCAACGTACCCTGGATGAAGCTGAAACTAAGCAAACCGGGCGCGGTGACGGGCTCCAAAGCCGTTGGTGTCATCATCGAGCGCGGTGACCGAGGCTGATATGGCTAGAATCTACATCAGTCTGGGCAGCAATATCGAGCGTGAGATCAATACCCGCGAGGGCGTCAAAGCCCTGCGCGAACGCTTTGGTGAGCTGGAAATGTCCGCTGTCTACGAAAGCGAGGCCGTCGGCTTCGATGGTGACGCTTTCTATAATATGGTGATTGCCTGTGATGTTGATGAAGATGTGCATAGTGCGAATAGCAAACTACGCGAGATCGAAGATGCCAATGGCCGAGATCGAGCCGGCCCCAAATTCTCTTCGCGAACGCTGGATCTGGATCTGCTGCTCTACGATGACCTGATTTTGAATGAAAATGGTCTGAAGCTTCCGCGCGAAGAAATTCTGCACAATGCTTTCGTGCTTTGGCCGCTGGCTGAAATCGCCCCCGACCTGAAACACCCAGAAGCGGGCAAGAGTTATGCTGAGCTGTGGCAGGCTTTCGATAAAACCAAAGAAACATTGCAGCCCATCGAATTTGAGTTTGAATAAGATAGAGACACACTTAGTATGATCATCACGCTTTCACCTTCAAAAGGTCAGGACTTCGCAGAACCGGCCAAAACCAAAAAGCACACAACACCAGTGGCACTGGACGATTCACAATTGTTGATCAAAGAATTGCGCAAAATCAACAGTGGCGAATTACAGGAAATGATGAGCATTAGCGAAAATATCGCTAACCTCAACGTTGGCCGCTTTAAAGAATTCAAAACCCTATTTAGCACCAGCAACGCCAAGCAGGCCATCTTCGCATTCAAGGGTGATGTCTACAGTGGTATCGATTTAGAAAACTTCAGCGCCGACGACCTGGCTTACGCGCAAAAACATCTGCGCATACTTTCCGGTTTGTACGGTTGCCTGCGTCCACTCGATTTGATCCAGCCTTATCGACTGGAAATGAAAACCAAATTAAAGAACCCACGCGGCGATAATCTCTATCAGTTCTGGGGTGAGCGTATTACAGACCGAATCAACAAAGAACTGGTCAAGCAGCAGGAACCGGTGCTGGTTAATCTGGCTTCCAACGAATACTTCAAATCAGTCAAGCCAAAATTATTAGAAGGCCGCCTGCTCAATATTAATTTCAAGGAAACCAAAGACGGAAAAACCCGCATCGTCGCCATCTTCGCCAAACGCGCACGCGGCATGATGACCGATTACATCCTGCGTAACCGTATCGAAAAAGTCGAAGACCTGAAAAAATTTAAACAGGGTGGTTATAAGTTTTCCAAAGCCGATTCCGATGACAAGCAGTGGACTTTCGTCAGGCCGCAGCCGACTAAATAGCGGTGTGGATTAATTGCCGCAGCAGGAATTATCTTCGTTGAACAGGCGGACAGGGCACGGTGCCGTAGGAGCAGAATACGCAGCAGTCACCTTTTAGAGGTTTTAATAATGCTTTACAGTTTTCGCACTCATAAAACCACTGGCATGCATCATCGGGCATGGTTTCAGTTTTTTTGTGGCCACATTGTGGACAGGTGAGAGTGGATTCGTGGCTGATGGTGGTCATGATAGCTTGATTGTCGCACGTTAAGCTTTTTTATAAAATTTATTTGAGGTCGTTATGGATACAGATTCAATACCCTGTGACATGTACGTGGATATCTCTGGCCTGGATTGCGGCGCGCCATTTTCAAAACTGGCCGAAGCCGTTGATGTGCTGGAGGATGGCAAAGTGCTAATGGCGGTAACGCAAAAAGAAGCCATGTTATCCGATGTGCCTGCTTATTGTCGCCAGATGAATCTTGAACTTGTTGGTCAGGGCGAAGATGATCAGCAGTTTTATTTTTTGATTAAAAAATAAATGGCCTACCTATACCTGGCAATTGCAATAATTGCAGAAGTTGCCGCAACCAGTGCACTAAAAGCTTCTGCGGAATTCACCCGGTTGTACCCCAGTATCATTGTAGTTATTGGGTACGGCGTCGCCTTTTATTTTATGACCCTTGTTTTAAGAACAATTCCTGTAGGAATTACCTATGCCGTATGGTCTGGTCTGGGTATCGTTCTGGTGACTATTGTTGGTGCATTGTTTTACAAACAAATTCCAGATGTTGCTGCGATTATAGGAATGACTTTGATAGTCTCCGGTGTAGTAGTGATTTTTGTTTTCTCAAAAACGGTTAATCATTAAATTGGGTCAATTCGCGTAAGATGTAATAACTGGGTGTTATAACGCTCCTATTAAATTAAGGAATATTTTCAATGAATGATCAAAAAATAAAAGTACGTGTCACCGAAACAGACATGATTATGGAAGTGGGTGTTTTTAGCAAACGTGAAGACAGGATTGAAGTGGTTTTAGGTGAAGGAGTCCACAGTGTAAAATGTGAGCTTTTACCTACAGCTAATGGTGCTGCCTATGTAGGTTCTGCCATGGGGCGCGAGATTGTCTATGAGCGTAGCCGTGAGCAGGTGCAGGCAGATGTTGAAGTGGAAACGCATGATTACCGAGATTCAAGGCGTCGCTAAATTCCGTTGTTTTAATCTTGTTCAGACGGCCACTTAGTCTGTAAATAAAGCGTCTCTACATCTTTCCGTGCCCATGCAACCTTTCGCAAAAACTTAAGGCTGGAATTAATGCTTGGTTCGTTGCTGAAGCATTTGATCTTGATCCGGCGGCTCAGTTCTTCCCAGCCATAGTGTTCCACTAACCGGTTCATTACCATCTTTAGCGTTATGCCGTGCAGTGGGTCTTGCTTGCGTACTTTGTTGTTATTGTTTTCGGTCACTATTCTGGTTTTTCTACAGCTTTTTTAACGCGAATTTTTTTCCCCGCCACGTCTTTACCATTAAGGCTCTTTACTGCTGCACGAGCTTCGCCTTTTTTCGGCATGCCGACAAAACCAAAACCTTTGGATTCACCGGTTTTCTCGTCCATGACAAGATTGCAGAATTCAACGATTCCGTGAGCTTTGAATAGAGCCAGAAGTTCATCTTCGGTGGTCGTGCGGGCAAGATTGCGTATCAGTAGTTTCATGGTGGCACCGTGTTAAGATCAAGAGCCGGAATTATACCGCTAGCGGCGGGTAGTGGTTGGGGTTTTCTCGCTTAACCAGCCTGTCATCAGATTAATAGCCGCAAGTTAAAAAGAGATTGAATTATGCTGAGTCCAGATCAGGTTCCACAGGGATGGGGCAATATTGCAACAGTTTATGAGCGTGCATTTGAAAAACTGACCACGCAATTTTCAGATGAAGCCTTGCATCAGCTTGCGCTCAGGCCGGGCGAAAAAGTGCTTGATGTCGCTACAGGAACCGGCGCATTTTCACTGGCGGCTGCACGCCAGGGTGGTGATGTGCTGGCAACGGATTTTGCCGAAGGCATGATTGCACGTTTGCAGCAGCGTATAGATTCGGAAGGGCTGGAGAATATTCAGGCACAGGTGATGAATGGTCAGAATCTTGAGCTTGATGATGACAGTCATCATGTTGCGGCCTCCATCGTCGGTGTAATTTTCTTTCCTGATATAGCCAAAGGCTTTGCCGAATTAAAACGCGTGCTCAAACCGAAGGGACGTTGCGCAGTGGTTTGCTGGGGTGATCCTGATAAATTCGAAATGATGATTTATCTTAAGCGTGCTATTCAGATTGCCGCACCAGGTTTTGAAATGCCGACACAAACGCCAGTCTGGGCAAGGTTGACCGGGCGTGAGCAGCTTGAAAAGGAAATGAACTCTGCTGGCTTTAATAATGTCAGAGTAACCAATATGACGGGAAAACTGGCCATGGGGTTCCCACTGGAATTCTGGAATGACTTTACTTCGTCAGCACCGCCGTTGGCAAAGCTGTTCGAAGCATTGGGCGAAGAAAAAACCAGAGAAACAGGTGAAGTGTTTGCCAGGCTGGTGATGACAGATTGCCATGATGGTTTACCCTGTTTGACGGCAGAAGCCTGCATAGGCATTGGAGAAGCATAATGAAACAAACGTTAGAAATGCTGGGTAAGTCGCTTGCGCTTGAAACGACCAAAGCGGCTGAAAAACACCTGGCAAAAATAGATAAACCATTGTGTTTAGAAATGGAGCTGTATTTCAGCTGTTTAATTCGCAAGCAAGTGAGAGTGCGCGAAGAACTTACCAGCCCATTTTTAATGGATGTGTCTGATAAGTTAAAAATAGGCTTCCGTCCAGTGATGACAAAAAGCTGTAGTGTCAGTTCCTGTGAGGGTGATGCGCCACCGCTGAGTGATTTTCCGATAGAAAACCCGGAACGATATATTCCTCACTGGTTAAAGATCGACTTTAAAAAAGGCAAATGGGTCAGTGAATTTGGCTACGCAACGCCCTTGTAACGCACTAAACTTCACTGGTCTGAGCATACAACATTCCTGAAAAACCATTCTTGGTGTATTATCTATCGCTTCAGATTTTATAGATAGATCCTGCGTTACATACTGTATTTGGAAAATTACTAATAATGAAAATATTAAATCATGCTCTAAGAGTGCTGAGTGTCCTGTTGCTCGGTCTGGCCCTTGCTTCATGCTCCGATACTGATGGTCCTCCTGAAGATATTATTGGTGTAGCTGCAGCGGGTGCAGCAACGCAAGGTACTGTATTTGTTGTTGATTCATCCGGTGTTGAGATTAGTAAAACCATCAATTCGGATGGTTCTTACAAGTTTGATGTGCGGGACATGAACGCGCCCTTTATGTTGAAAACTGTTGCCAGTAATGGCATCGATGCTGACCTGTTTTCTTATGCAGAAGAGGCAAATGTAACGGTCAACATTACACCACTAACAAACCTGGCTATGTTTATTGCCTATAGTAATGCTGATTTAAGTATTTTGTACGATAGCTGGGTGAGTGCCTTTGGCAATATAGACCCCCTTGTTCTTAAAGATGCTCAGGCCACGGTGAATGCAAATCTGAGTACGCAGTACACGGCTTTCAGTCTTGATCCTTTCACCTATGATTTTGTTGCAACTCGATTTTTGACAAATGGTACATCTTTTGATGCCCTGTTGGATGCAATGACCGTGGATCTTTCTGCGGGTATCAGTATTTCTATTGCCGGTATAGCCAATGTGCTTACATTTGATTCTGATATTGATATTACTGATTTTGATATTGGCGGTGACAGTGTCGCTACAACGGGAGCTTATACGGTGTCAGTAGTAGTTACAGTTGATGCAGCCTCTTCAGGTTCACTGCTGTTGTCGATCAATTTTCCAGCTTCGTCTGTGCCGACAGATATTGACACTCAAATCATTGAAGATACTTTTTCAACTTTTTATGGGTCGGTAGGAACTATTGTTATCACTTCAGTAACAGTGACTCCTGATGTTGATACTCCAACAACAATTGTCGCAGTAGTTGATGCAACCATAACCCCGGATCTGGGTGACCCTATAAATTATAGTGCGGCCTATACTTATACGCAGAATTAATAGTTTTCACTGTGTGATAAAAAATGCCCCGAAAGGGGCGTTTTTTTGAGCTTTAAAAAGATTTTTATTTTTCAAAAAGCATTCCCCAGTTCCACACCTTTATTGGTTCTTTGTTTGATAAAGCGAAATGCTCCACCTGCATGTCGGGCAAGCTGAGTATCGAACAGTTGTGATTGAACACTGTGCTGCCGGGGTTAACCAGTAAAATCTCACCCAGCTGCTCACAAAGAATTTGATGCGTATGTCCAGCGATTAAAACATCGGCGTTTAAATCTTTAAGCTCGTTGGTCCAAAAGATTTTCCTGTCTTCATAAACATGACCTTCGGGGTCGAGTAGTTTAATACCACCGTGTTCCAGGTCTGGTGGGCTGGCGTGAACCACGTAGATGCGTTTGCCTTCAATGTTTAATTCAAGGTGAGAGGGCAGGTCGTTAAAAAACGTTTTTAGCCTTTCTTCGTTTTGCCCTGGATGGTCTTCTTCCGACCAGTGATCATGATTGCCTGCAACCATCAGGCAATCGTACTCTTCTAAAAGATCGATTAATGGTTCGACATCATGTTCTATCTTTTTCTCGCCATAGCCAGCAATATCGCCGGAACAAATAATGCTATCAACCTGTTCGCGTTTGAAAATTTGCAGTGCTTGCTGAAGTGGTTCCAGCGTTGAATGGGTGTCACTGAT
>JAGLQT010000185.1 GCA_023136715.1 Gammaproteobacteria bacterium
GGCCGATTTTTGTAGGCATGGTGACAGTAACAGTTAGATGTTCAGCGACCTGCCGCCATCCACCGGCACAATGTGCCCGGTGATGTAATCTGCGTCACGTACCAGAAATAAAATTGCCTTGGCAATGTCTTTGGGTTCGCCGTGACGTTTCAATGCGGTGCGTTCGATGATGTGCTGTTTGGTGTGCTCATCCATGTCATTGTCTGGCCACAGGATGGCACCGGGGCCAATGCCGTTAACGCGAATTTCCGGTCCAAGTTCTTTGGCTAGTGATTGTGTGAGCATGGCCAGCCCGGCTTTGGCTGCACAATAAACCGGGTGCTTTTTCATCGGGCGGAAGGCGTGGATATCCACCATGTTAATGATGCAACCACGAGTTTCTTTCAGAAATGGCGTCGCCGCCTGTGATAAAAACAACGGTGCTTTAAGGTTGCTGTTCATCAGGTTATGCCAGTGACCAAGGGTAATGCTGCCTACCTCGGTCGGGAAGAAGCTGGAGGCATTATTGACCAGTACATCAAGGTGGCCCCAGATTTCAACAGTATCTTCAATCAGCTTACCGTAGGCATGTTCATCATCCAGATCTGCGCCCACCACGGCTGCAGAACCCTTACGCAGCTCGTTCAGTTCATAACTAAGCTCATCGGCTTCCTGTTGAGAGGATCGATAATGAATCGCAATATTCATGCCGGCTGCGTGCAGGGTGCGGGCGGTCTCTGCGCCGATACGTTTGGCCCCGCCGGTAATCAGGGCAACTTTTTCATTCATTGTGTTATCTAGGGTAGAATCCATCACTGCTTATCCAATATGACTCTGAACCTTAATAATCGCATATAACGCATGAATGAACCACACTCTACAACGCAATCCGTCGATGTTTTGCCAGAGCCGGATGATGGCGCCAAAAACTGGAGTCAGGCGCTGTGTGCGCAGATTGAAGAGCAGTGTAACCGCACATCTGGCTGGATTCCATTTAGCGAGTTCATGCAGATGGCCCTGTACGCACCGGGTTTCGGTTATTACAGTAATGATCTGCGAAAGTTTGGTGCTGAAGGCGACTTCATTACCGCGCCTGAAGTTTCGCCTTTATTTGCACAATGCATCGCGCGCCAGGTGATGGATATACTGTCTGATATGGACAACCCCGTGGTGCTGGAATTTGGTGCCGGTTCCGGTGTCATGGCTGCGGATATGCTGCTGGAACTGGAGCAGCTGAATACACTACCCGAGCAATATCTGATTCTCGAACTCAGCGCCAGTTTGAAGCAGCGTCAGCAGGACACCATTAAGAACAAGGCAGCGCACTTGCTAGATCGCGTTGTCTGGCTGGAAGCTTTACCAGAAGAAAAGTTTAACGGTGTTGTGGTTGCCAACGAAGTCCTCGACGCGATGCCGGTGGAAAGTTTTAAAATTTCTGGTGATGTCGTGGAATCATTATATGTTTATTGTCGAGATAGCGAACTGGCTTCAGAATATAAGCCCGCGACAGATTCTGTTACCGCCATTGTTCGCACTATAGAAGAAAGAGTAGAAACACACCTGCCCGATGGTTATTGCTCAGAATTTAACCCGGCGATTGCAGGCTGGCTGCAATCCATTGCCGCCACGCTGGAGCAGGGCATGGTGCTGTTGATCGATTACGGTTACGCCGCCGCCGAGTATTATCACGAAGAACGCCAGACCGGCACCCTGATGTGTCATTATCAGCATCGCGCGCATGCCGATCCGCTATGGTATCCCGGTTTGCAGGACATCACCGCCTTCGTTGATTTTACTGACGTTGCTTATTCAGCCGTCGATGCTGGTTTTGATGTCAGTGGTTACACTTCGCAGGCGATGTTTTTAATGGGCGCAGGTCTGGATGAATTGCATCAGCGAGAGGTCACCGATGAGGTGAAAAAACAGGTGATGCTGGCGCAACAGATAAAAACACTGACCCTGCCATCAGAAATGGGCGAGCGATTTAAAGTCATGGCCTTAACAAAAAATTACGATGAGCCTTTAAGAGGCTTTATCATGCAGGACCTTAGAGGAAGATTGTAAAACCGTGGATATTATTCAAGTCATTATCCTTGCACTGGTTCAGGGCTTAACTGAATTTTTGCCCATCTCCAGCTCGGCGCATTTAATTTTAGTGCCGGTGATCACCAACTGGCCGGATCAGGGGCTGGCTTTTGATGTTGCCGTACATGCCGGCACCTTAACCGCGGTGGTTTTATATTTTCGTAAAGAGCTGGCGAAAATGTTCGTCGAGTGGCTGGGTTCGTTGCGAGGTAAGCACACGCCTGATAGTCGTTTAGCCTGGGCAGTTTTGCTCGGTACTATTCCGGTTGGCCTGGCGGGTCTGTTATTTAAAGATGTCATCAGTGACCACCTGCGTACACCGTTAGTGATTGCAGTCACCACCATCTTCTTCGGTATCTTATTGTGGCTAGCTGATCGCAATAAAAACTTAAACCGCGATGAACACAGCCTGCAATGGAAAGATGTTTTGATCATCGGCGTAGCGCAGGCGATTGCCCTGATACCCGGCACCTCGCGTTCCGGTATCACCATCACCGCCGCACTCATGCTGGGTTTGACTCGACAGTCAGCAGCACGTTTTTCATTTCTGTTATCCATCCCTGTTATCGTACTGGCCGGTGGCCTGGGAACACTGGAATACGTGCAGGTCGCCAGCATTGCCGATATTAATTTTTTGATGATCGGCGCGATGATTTCCGCCGTTAGTGCCTATGCCTGTATCCACTTCTTCCTCAAGCTGCTGGAAAGAATTAGCATGATGTCGTTCGTGATTTATCGTATGATATTAGGCGTCGTACTGTTACTGATGTTCGTTTAAAGCCGTTTTATGATGCAAGAAATCAATCCAACATACCGTTATTACAAACTCTGGCTGGCCATGGGTTATGCGCTGGTCACGCTGGTGATTTATCTGTCGGTAACCAGCAACCCGCCCGATCCGGGTATTGAAATGCCTAACTTCGATAAGGTGGCGCACACGTTAGCTTATTTTGCGATGATGGGCTGGTTCGCGCAGATTTACCATGTAAAGAAACAACGCATCATTTATGCGCTTTCATTTGTTGCTCTGGGTGTGGCACTGGAGTTTGTGCAAAGTTTTGATTCCAGGCGCATGGCCGAGTTTGCCGATATGGTGGCGAATACTTCGGGTGTGCTGATCGCCGTATTAATAACAAGAATGTCAGCGTTCAGGCTGGTGCTGAAAAGAGTCGAATCTTATATCTAGATCCGTATAACGGATCTATTTCAGCCCTTAATTGCTTTCACCAGTCGAATCTGTTCTTCCTTAATTTTATTAGCCAGTTCAAGATTCTCAAACCCCTTTTCTCTCAAAGCGGCCACATCTACATTACTCGCGGCCTTGAATGCTCTTCTGAAAAAATCACTCTGTTCAAAGTACTTGTTTTCATAACCGGTGCGACCGTGGGCATCGGCTTCGGAAGCGAGCAGGAATTTTTCAAAGCGTTCTGGTTTTCTAAAAGCATCGAGCTTTATCAGCGTTTCCACCATGGTTGAAGCTTGTAGTTCCAGCGCGCGGTGGTAGTGCAAATGAAAACGTGCGGTGCGTTCTGCGAGGTCGCGGTAATCGTTGGGAATGCGTAAGCGTTTGCAAACATCCAGCACAATATCAGCACCACGTGCTTCGTGGGCAATGTGGCGTGGCCATTCTTCTTTCGGTGTTGTACCTTTGCCGAGGTCGTGCATCAGCGCAGCAAAACGCACATCGGTGGCGTGGCTCAATTTACTTGCCTGTTGCAACACCATCAGTGTGTGAATGCCGGTATCGACTTCGGGGTGATGCTCTGCAGGTTGAGGTATGCCGAACAAACAATCCAGCTCGGGCAGAATCACCTTGAGCGCACCACAATCTCGCAGCACTTCGATAAAACGTGAAGGCGAACGTTCGCCCAGCGCTTTTTCCATTTCCTGCCAGACACGTTCCGGTACCAGCGCATCCACCTCACCTGCGGCGACCATATCTTTCATCAACTGCATGGTTTCATCGGCAACGATAAAACCTAAATGCAGATAACGCGCCGCGAATCGAGCCACCCGTAAAATACGAACCGGGTCTTCAGAAAAAGCGGGTGAGACGTGGCGTAGAATCTTGTCGTGAATATCCTGCTGGCCGTTGTAAGGATCAACAATATGACCGTTTTCATCTTTGGCAATTGCATTGATAGTTAAATCGCGTCGCTCCAGGTCTTCTTCCAGCGTCACATCCGGCGAAGCATGCACCTCAAAGCCTTTATAACCAGGTGCGGTTTTACGCTCGGTACGCGCTAGCGCGTGTTCGTCTTTGGTGTCAGGGTGAAGAAAAACGGGGAAGTCCTTGCCGACCTGCTGAAAGCCCTGTGCCAGCATCCCTTCAACCGTGGCACCCACCACCACCCAGTCTTTTTCGTGGTAAGGGTAATCGAGTAATTCATCGCGGACAGCGCCGCCAACCAGGTAAGTTTTCATGGCGGTAATACTGCCATAAAGAGAAAGTTCTTGAGAATGTTTTATTAATCTTTTCTATGGGTAGCCCGACTCGATATCGGTGTTGGGTATTTATAAACCACCCAGTAGGTTGAAAGTATGAAGGTCATCACCACTACGGTTTGTATCAAGTACGAACCCTGTTCACTGATGAATCCACCGCTGAGGGCAGTGAGCGCGACCAGTATGGAAAATTCGCTGGCCTGTCCCAGGCGTGAGCCGAGTTCTAATGAGGTGTGTTCGGGTTCCCCAATCCACTGAAAACCGTAGTGGAAGATGAGGGGTTTCAGTAATACCAGCGCGACGGCAATGATACTGGCATCGAGCAATACGCGACCGGCCATAAGCAGGTTGATGTTGGCACCGATGGCGAAGAAGAACAGGATCAGGAAAAAGTCGCGTAGTGGTTTGAGATTTTCGGCCACCACCTGTGCCACCGGTGATGAGGCGAAGGTAACACCAGCGATGAACGCGCCCATCTCATAAGAAAGCCCGATGTAATTGGCCACGCCTGCGCCGAGTAGTCCCCAGCCCAGTGATAGTAAAAATACATATTCGGCGATGATATCGAAACGCTGGAACAGGGCATTAACGACATAACGCACGCTGAAGAAGCTGACTAGCACCATAACGATGAGTTTGACCAGCAGGAACAGCGCGGTGAGCTGGACGTTTTCCTCAGCACCGCTGGATAACATGAGAATGAGCACGATGGCGATAACGTCCTGCAACAGCAGAACGCTGGTCATCATTTCGCCGCGGTGTCTATGATGCAGGGTCGTGGTCGGTATCAGTTTCAGGCCGACGATGGTGCTGGAGAACATCATGGCTGCACCGATTATCAGGCTTTCGCGCATGCCGTAGCCGAACAGTTTGGCCATAGCAGCAGTCAACAGCATAAACAGGGCGCTGGTAATCAGGGTGAAGAGGGCGGTTTTGCTGAACAGCTTGAGCAGCCGTTCCGGTTGCAGGTTGAGGCCGATGAGGAACAGTAGCAGAATAATGCCGAGATGCGAGAGTTGCTCAATGTGCTCGGCATGTTTGATCACACCCAGACCCCAGGGGCCGGCGATCATACCAAATACAATGTAAGCCAGCATTACTGGTTGTTTCAGGTACAGGAACAGGGTGGCAAACACAGTGGCACCGGCAAAGATCACCACCAGCTCATAAATAATGTTGCTGTAGTCAGCCATTGTTTAGCTGTCTTCGATTTGGTTGTCAGCTTTTAAAAGAGCCATATAGCAGCCAACCTCATCGGCAAAAGCCTGATGTTCATTGTCACTCATATAGTGTGCGAGTTCCCTGCAGGCACTACTGGCGATATTAAGGTGCAATTTTGCATTGCGTTCGTCGCCCTGTCTGGCACATCGGGTAGTGGCATGGATATGTTCCCAGACGCTGTGTTCGAGTTTATCCTTGATCGGGGGATGCATCTCGCCGCCATTGCTTCTGGTTTTGAAGTATCGTGATAATTCACCAACGTGTTGTGGGTTTATTTCATAATGCTGTTGCAGCGGTGGCATTGGTTGAATTGACTGTGGAGTGCCTTCGGTTTTTGTGTGGTCGTTATTGTTTGTTTTGATTGCGTATTCGACGGTGGTTTCAATGAATTCCATCAAAGGTGTTTTTATGTCCTGATCATAGGGGTTTCCGTTATGATTGATTTTTTTGTGATAGCCGTCCATACGTTGATGTAATACGATCAGGGAAACCTTGAAATAGAGTTTCTCTAATCCACGAATCAGTACACGGTAGGAAACGATGTTACTCATGGTATGCCCTGGGTCAGAGTTGCTGGTTACCTGATTATAGGGTGTGTGATGTAGTATTTATACTGCAATTGAAACTAAGGAGGCGATGATGGCAAAAAACTGTGAGCATGCAAAACGCCAGCTGATTATCATGCGGCACGGCAAATCAGACTGGGATGCTGATGTTGAGGATTTTTATCGGCCATTGAAAAAAAGAGGTGTCGAGTCAGCGCAAAAGATAGGTTACTGGTTGAACGATCAGCAACTGATCCCAGATATTATTATCGCCTCACCAGCAATACGCGCGCTCGCTACCAGCGAGCACGTAGCAGCAGCCATCGGCATGACCGACATCGAACAGGATGCACGCATTTATGAAGCCAGCCTGTCGCAGCTACTCAGCGTACTGGCAGATATCCCCACCGAATACAGACGCCCAATGATCGTCGGCCATAACCCCGGCTTTGAAGAACTATTGCTGCATCTATCCAAAGTTGATGATTCTTTTTATAAAGGTTACAAGTTAATGACCACAGCCGCCATTGCGATATTGAATATGCCGGATGACTGGCAGCAGCTTGATCGATATTGTGGCGAGCTGGTGGATGTAGTGAGGGGCGGAGATTTAAAGTAGGTTGGCACTCCGTGCTGACCAGCGTAGGTGTCGGAGTCGAAATTTTATCGACTCCGATACCGTTGAAAAAAACTAATGCTCTCCCTTGGGCTTGCGCACACCGGCTAAACGATTGCCCTGTTTCTGTGGGCCGCCGTTAGGAAATATCTGGTGCAGATAGGTGCTGCATTCCTTTTTCATTCCCCAGGCTTTTTTGAAATGTTTTACCATGTCTCGTACCGGTGCCTGTACGTTGTATTTTTCCTGAAAGTCACGAATGAAGTAAATCACTTCCCAGTGTTTATCATGTAACTTAAGTCCTTCGCGTTCGGCAGAGGCATGTACATAATCTTCAGACCACGCCTTGAGGTCAAGCAAATAGCCTTCACCATCGCAGAGTATTTTTTCGCCATTCACGTCCATCGTGAAGTTCTGCATATTGGGATAATAAAGTTTGGCTTTCATGGGGTTTTCCTTAATAAGTGTTCTTTAAAAATGTTGAATTGATAATACGGGGGAGGTTTATTTTGGGGTATTACCCATGAGGAATAAGCTTTAAAAATTGTTACTATGCTTAGGTAATAGATGCACCAGAGTGGACTATGTTTGATTCATAAGGGTGCGTTTTGGGCAGGTTTTTCCTGTTCTCACAGGCTCTCTTTACACATTTTAATTTTGTTGCATATCAAGATTATGTACGGCTGTATGTATCAGCTTAATTCCACTATATCTGTGTTGTTATTTCCTAAATAGACGGCAGTATCATTAATAATATAAAGCAACTCTAAGCAGGGGGCAGAACAATGAAATTTTCTAAAATGAGACCGCTCGGCATTATTGCAGCAGCCAGCCTGTCGTTAATTTTGGCAAACTGTAATGGTGATGACCCAGCATCTACTGGTTCTTTAAGTATCAGTCTGGCAGATGCGCCGGTTGATATTGATAAGGTAGAGAGGGTTGTTGTTGAATTCAGCGGCGTGGAAATAAAGCCGGCAAACGGCGAGCCGATTACATTTGATTTTGCTGAAAGATGCACGGCCGATCCAGCTTCATGCCAGATTGATTTGCTATCACAAACCAGTGGTGCCTCGGAGCTAATACTTGATGCTGAAACCGTGCCATCCGGACAATACAACTGGCTGCGTTTAATGGTTAAAGCTGAGCCGAACATAGAAGATTCCTATATTGATATTAATGGTCAGAGGTTCGAGTTACGTATTCCAAGCGGTGCGGAAAGCGGTCTTAAACTGAACCGTGGTTTTGACGTTCCAGCGGGTGGTGATGCAGACTTTACGATTGATTTTGATTTACGAAAATCAGTGCATGATCCGGTAGGGTCGAGTGATTACATACTGCGTCCTACGCTGCGAATTGTCGATAACACTGAAACAGGAACATTGTCAGGCAATATTGATTCCAGCTTCTTTGTAGGTGGTGCCTGTACAGGCGCTGTTTACGTTTTTGATGGTACGGTTGCTGCGCCCGATGATGAGGATGGAGAAGGTATTGGTGGACCAGACCCTATCACTTCGGCATTAGTCGAAGATGATGGCGTCTATGGTTACAAGGTAGGTTTCCTTTCTGAGGGAGACTATCTTATCGCCTTTACCTGTGATGCCTTAGCGGATGATCCCGCTGTAGATGACAGTGCTACAGTTGGTTTCCTGGGTGCAGCCACAGTAAGTATTACGGCAAACAGCAACACAGTTTATGATTTTCAGCCATGAGCAGTCTTTGATGTATTGAATTTAGCGGCGATTTTTTGATCGCCGTTTTTATTTGGATTATTTATTGAAGGTCTATTTATGGGATTAGATAAAAGGTATCTAATCAGAGCTGTATGGTTGGACTTCTAGAAAAGTTACTTTTATTCTATTACGATAAAAAAACCATCATAAAAATGAAGTATTTATGAAGTTCAGATTACGTCGTTACTTTCTATTAACCAGTTTGCCAGTAATGGTGATCATCACCATGCTGAGTGTTTATGGTTACATTGAATTTGCCAAGAGCATTCTGGTGGAGCAGGAATCCCATGCCAACCAGCAACAAACTCGCCTCATAGGGCAGCTGCTGTGGCCACGATTTCAGTCTCACATAATGTGGAGCAAAAATCAGGGTGAAATATCATTACGTGCTGCACAGGCAGTGGAAGAAATCGACAAAATAGTAGTGGACTTGTTTCGCGGTAGTAACGTAATTAAAGCAAAGCTCTATAACCTCGATGGCGTCACAGTGTATTCATCGCAACATTCACAGATAGGCGCGGACAAGTCGGACAACCCCGGTTTCATGTCTGCGAGTAATGGCAGGGTGCGTAGCAACCTGACATGGAGAAATGAGTTTCACGCCTTTGAGAAGATTATTATGGAGCGGGATGTGGTGTCATCCTATCTACCGCTTTACGATACACGCACACGGGAAGTGATCGCCGTAGTGGAACTGTACTCGGATGTTACTAACCTGGTAGCCCGCATTCATCATACTCGCAATCAGGTTATCTTTGGCGCGCTTACCTGCTTTGGATTATTGTTGGGCCTGCTGTATGTACTGGCAGTACGTGCCGACCTGCTTATCCGTCGCCAGCATGATGTACTGACCGATGCCAATGTGGAAATTTCACGCCTGGCCTATACCGATGCTGTCACTCAACTACCTAATCGCCATCGTTTCGATCAGGCTCTTGAGGAGCAGATCCAGCACTGTCGGCGTCATGATGAGGGCTTTTCCCTGCTGTATCTTGATCTTGATGGATTTAAGGACATCAATGATGATCACGGCCATGGTGCTGGCGATGCGATCCTCGCCGAAGTAGGACAAAGACTTAAGAAGGCTGTACGTGAGACCGATATGGTATACCGGGTCGGTGGTGATGAATTCGCTTTAATGATGCCCGGTGCCAATACGCCGGAATCTGTCACTCAGGTTGCGGAAAATTTGCTAGCCAGGGTAGCTCAACCGATAGAGTTCGGCGAACAGTCACACAGTGTGAGTACCAGTATTGGTATCGCCTGTTATCCGAGAGTTGCAACGAATGCTGCGACCCTTATTGAGCTTGCCGACGCAGCCATGTACCGAGCCAAGGCCAGGGGCAAGAACTGTTACGAAACCGCTGAGATTTGAAAACCTGAATCATTAACCTGGCAGTTTCTTCTTTAAGATTTTTCTTTTTAATTGTGTAGCAAGGTAGTCGAGTTTAATCAAACTGACCCTCAATATTAATTTGTACACCCTTGATTGATTCAAGGTACTCCTTGGCGGCGATAAACAGACAGGTCAAACCGGTGGTAAGAACTCGGGAATGTGTCATCGATATTGAGCGTATAAGCAACAATTAATGCCAGAGTAAAATAAAGGCTTGTGACTGTTTGCCTGATTAAAGGCGGGACTCTTTAACCATACTCTGAGTACTAGTTCTAGTACCTCACTATATTATATCCTCTCTAGCTTTATTGTTATTGA
>JAGLQT010000186.1 GCA_023136715.1 Gammaproteobacteria bacterium
AATACATAGCCTTTTTGCATAACCGCAATCACGGTGTTTGGCTCAACCTCATCAGTAGGCTGTGCAGCCATGGCCTGATGAAATTCAGGGTCAAATTTTTCATTCATCGGATCAAGCATCTTGATGTTGAATTTTTCAAACATCTGACTAACCATACTAATGGTGAGTGTCATGCCTTCTCGTAAACTTTCAGTGCTCGCTTCTTCTGCAGCCAGTCCCAGCTCCATGCTATCCATCACGGGCAACAACTCAGTAACGAATTTTTCGATACCAAATTTATGGGCATTTTCTAAATCTTTCTGAGTACGACGGCGCAAATTTTCCATTTCAGCCTTGGTACGCAGCAGCAAGTCCCAGTGCTCTTCAGCTTTTTTCTCAGCAGTTTCAATGCGTGCAATCAAATCATCTTCCGCTTGAACTAAGGCTTCTTCTTCGGCCTGCATCTCAGCTTCGTGATCGATTTCTTCTACTACAGGCTCTTGTTCCTGGTTTGCATCATTCGATGACATATTTACTCCAAAATTAAACAAATCAATAAGTTATACAATATTCTTTACTATGCGCGCTTCTATGGGGACGACTATTCAGCAATTCAAGCCCACAACCTTAAAAAATTTAGGTCTTAAGCGCTTCGCCCAGCAATCGTGCTGTCATATCGACGACAGGAATCACTCTGTCGTAATTAATTCGTGTTGGCCCTATCACTCCCAAAGCACCTATCATTTCGCCATCCACTGAATACGGAGAGGTGACCACGCTACAGTCACCTAAACCTTCGATACCAACTTCATTGCCGATAAATATCTTTACGCCCTCGGCCTGAATACAGCGATCCAGCAGACCCAGCATTTCACGTTTCTGGTCAAACATATCCAGCATATGCTGCATGTTCTCCATATTCGCACCATCACCATAGCGAACCAGATTGCTCTTGCCCTGCACCAGATAAGACTCATCTTTCTGCTCGAAGCCCGGTAATGCCTTATCAGCGACTTCGATAACCGTACGCATGATTGCATCCATATCTTTGCGAGTACGATTCAGATCCGATAGCAATTCTTTACGCACGTCAAAAATATCCTGACCTGAAAAATGTTGATTCAGGTAGTTCGCTGCAGCCTGAAGTTGTTCTGCTGAATAACCCTGCTCTAGATGAATAACACGGTTTTGTACTTCTTTTTCATTGGTCACCAGAATCGCCAGAACCTTATTTTCCGGCAGTGACAAAAATTCAATGTGACGCAGTTTTGACTGGCTATTTTTTGGCACGGTGATGACACCAGCCATGTGCGTCAGCTCGGATAACATCTGATTAGCATGACTAATCAACGTTTCTTTATCCTGATCAGGATTCAGCTGCTGCTTAAGCTTGCTAAACATCTGTTTTTGTAGCGGCTGTACTTCGAGCATAGTATCGACAAACATGCGCAGCCCCTGCTCGGTAGGGATTTTTCCAGAAGACGTATGCGGCGCAACAACCAGACCTTTTTTCTCAAGACCAGACATGACATTACGAATCGTCGCCGAGCTAATATCCAGACCGGCCATATCTGCTAATTGCTTAGAACCAACCGGTTGTCCATCACTGATATAGCTATCGACCAGCTTCTTCAGCAAGGTCGCTGCTCGGTCATTCAATATCTGGGGGGCTGTAGGCATTCGGCACTCAATCATCCGGAACAAAAATTAGCACTCACTACTAGTGAGTGCTAGACGCGAATTATCGTTGGAAACCACTATTGGGTCAAGGATTAAGCAACCCAAAGAACTTTAGTGAGGTGCCAGAATACCGTCTTCGAGCGTATAAATACGGCTCATACGCTCTGCAATGTGTAAATCGTGGGTCACAATGACCAGTGCTGTGTTATAGCTTTGATTGAGCTGGACAATGAGCTCAATGGCCTGTTCGGCATTTTTTCTATCCAGATTACCGGTTGGCTCGTCGGCCAGCACACAGTCTGGGCGATGAATCAGGGCACGGGCTATGGCTGCTCGTTGACGCTCACCACCTGATAGCTCACTGGGTTTGTGGTGTAGACGTTGTGACAGACCCACCTCATCGAGGATGGCTTCGGATCGCTGGCTAGCTATCTCAGGCGATACGCCGCCAATCAGCAGTGGCATGGCCACATTTTCCAGCGCGGTGAATTCAGGTAACAAATGATGAAACTGATAGATAAAACCCAGATGCTTATTACGAATCGTGCAACGTGTTTTTTCACTGTGTTTGGCGATATCATCACCGTTCAGCAACACTTTTCCCGTGGTCGGCTCATCCAGCCCACCTAATGTATTGAGCAAGGTGGTTTTTCCCGAACCCGATGAACCGATAATAGCGACGGTTTCACCATGATGCAGGTGTAGATTGATATCCGACAACACGTGCAGGGCATCACCGCTACCTTCCTGATAGGCTTTGCCCACATCAATCGCCTCGAGACTAAAATCACTCATAGCGCAATGCCTCGGCGGGTAAAGTTTTGGAAGCTCGCCATGCAGGATAGATAGTGGCTGCAATAGTGACCATAAATGCAGATAAGGCATAAGTAATGACTTCTTCCGCCCTGACATCGGCAACAACATCGCTGATGTAATACACATCTGAAGGTAGGAAATCTGTATTAAAGACTTGCTCAAAGTAGCTGACTATCTCAAAAACATTCAGCGCCACGGGTACGCCAGCGGCAACACCAATCAGTGTGCCGAACAAACCGATCACCGCACCCTGGATCATAAAGATAGCCATGATACTGCGTGGTGTAATACCCAGTGCGCGTAAGATGGCAATATCCGATTCTTTGTCATTAACCGTCATCATCAAAGTTGAAATGATATTCAATGCCGCAAGAACAATAAGCAACATAAGGATAATAAACATCACGGTCTTTTCAGTTTTCAGTGCTCGGAAAAAATTCGTGTGCTGACTGGTCCAGTCACGAACCCAGTAATCCTCACCAAAGACTCGATCCAGTCTTCTGGCTATTGCTGGCGCTTCAAAAAGGTCGGTCAGTTTCAGACGTACGCCATTAACGCTATCTTTAAATCCGAATAACTTACTGGCATCATCAATGTGCATATAGGACATAGCACTATCAAACTGGTGCATACCGACTTCAAACACACCCACTACTTTGAAACGTCGAAGCCTGGGCAT
>JAGLQT010000187.1 GCA_023136715.1 Gammaproteobacteria bacterium
CACCGGCCTGCACCAGCTCTTTTCCGTAATCAATCCAGCCGTTGACAGAAATACCATTCAAACTTGCGATGATGGGAATGTTGAGCGTGGATTTAAGATGATGTAAATGATCCAGGTAATTGTCCAGCTCACCGGTGTAATCACTGGGCACGGGTTGAAAGGATTCGGCTTCGTAGTTACCAAGCGCCTGCGAATGCACATATTTATCGAGCTGTTTTTGTTCAAGGTTGACGCTTTCTTCAAACAGCGATGGCATCACGATAGCGGCGGCGCCTGAGTCTTCAAGACGTTTTGCATCATCAAGGTTGCCGGTCAGTGGTGACGATGAAGGCACCAGCGGATTTTTTAGTTTGAGGCCAAGGTACTGCGTGCTTAAATCAATCATGTTATTTGCTCCCCGTCGATTCAGGCGGTTGGTTATCAACCTGCTGTTTGATGGCGCTGGCTAATTTACGGTGCGGTGGTTGGCTTGCATCAGACTCATCCCACGGCAGGTCGGCTAGTTGTTTATAAAAATGATAGCGACGTGAAACATCCTGCTGCGACTGTTCCAGTAATTCTTCTGCTACATCGGGATGCGTGCGCCAGAGCATATTGAAACGAATTTCTGTTTCTATAAATTCACGATAAGGAATCGATGGCGGCTTGCTATCGAGATGCAAAGGGTTAATGCCCTGCTTCGCATCCTGTGGATTGTATCTGAACAACGGCCAGTGCCCGCTATTCACCGCGAGCTGTTGTTGTTTATGGTTATCCTTCAAATCGATGCCATGAGCGATACATGGTGAATAGGCAATGATCAGCGAAGGCCCGGGGTAAGCTTCGGCTTCATTGAAGGCATGGATGGTTTGAATATCTTTGGCACCATAGGCGACATGCGCTACGTAGACATTTTCATAATCCATCGCTAACAGGGCAAGGTCTTTTTTCGGTGTCGGTTTGCCACCGGCAGAAAATTTAGCCACTGCACCGCGCGGTGTTGCCTTTGATGTCTGGCCACCGGTGTTTGAATACACTTCAGTATCGAGCACCAGAATATTGACATCACGCCCAGAGGCCATGACGTGATCAAGGCCGCCGTAACCAATATCGTAAGCCCAGCCATCACCGCCGATAATCCAGACGCTTTTGCGCAGTAAATATTCGGCGACGGTTTCAAGTTCGCTGGCTTCTGCTGATTTAATCAAAGCCAGTTTTTCGCGTAATTTTTGAATAGCTAAACGTTGTTGCTCAATACCAGCTTCACTAGTTTCATCAGCACTTAAAATTTCATCAACCAGGGAGTCGCCCAGTTCCGGTTTCAGTTTTTGTAATAACTCTCCCGCGTACTGTTTCTGTTTGTTGATAGCCAGACGCATACCCAGACCAAATTCGGCGTTATCTTCGAATAATGAGTTCGACCAGGCTGGTCCCCTGCCATGTGCATTTTTGCTCCACGGCGTAGTAGGCAGGTTGCCACCATAAATAGATGAACAGCCGGTGGCGTTGGCCACAACCATACGGTCACCAAACAGCTGGCTGGCGAGTTTAATGTAGGGTGTTTCTCCACAGCCTACGCAGGCACCGGAGAATTCAAATAAAGGCTGCAAGATCATCGAGCCCTTGATGGTATTGTTTTTAACCAGCGAACGATCATATTCAGGCAAGTCGAGAAAATAATCCCAGTTCAGATTTTCCTGGTCGCGCAGCGTCTGATTGTAAGCAACCATGTTTAATGCTTTATGACTGACGTTGCTCTTGTCGTGTATCGGGCAGATATCAACGCACAAACCACAACCGGTACAATCTTCTGGTGAAACCTGATAACTCATGCGCAGGTTTGGCGCGAAGTCCTTGCCTTTGACTGGCATCGACTTAAAACTTTCCGGTGCATCATTTAACAAAGTTTTATCAAAGACCTTGCAGCGTATCACGCCGTGTGGACATACTAATGGACACTTACCGCACTGGGTACACAGATTTTCATCTAGCTCTGGAATTTCCAGCGCCAGATTTCTTTTTTCATAAGCGGCGGTGCTAGTTGGATAACTACCATCTACTGGAAACAAACTGACCGGGATTTGATCACCACGGCCTGCAATGATTTCACTGGTAACATTCCTGACAAAATCAGGAGTACTCCCTGGCAATCTGTTAACCAGCTCTAACTGGCTATCTGTTTTATCGGGCACATTCACTTCGTACAAATTCGCCAGTGTTTCATCAATCGCTTTGAAATTAAGCTCGATTAAACGTTGACCTTTCTTGCCATAGGTTTTTTCAACCGCCTGTTTAATCGAGTTAATCGCCTGTTCTTTTGGCAAAATTCCAGAGATCGAAAAGAAGCAGGTTTGCATGATTGTGTTGATGCGTTTTTCCATGCCAGTCGCATCAGCAACCTTATAAGCATCAATGGCGTAGAAGCTGATGCTTTTGTCGATAATTTGTTGCTGCATATTTTTCGGCAAGGATTGCCAGACGTGTTCAGGACTGACCGATGTATTCAATAAAAATACGGCATTATCTGTAGCCTTATCCAGCATCGGATAACGTTCAAGAAAAACAGATTGGTGACAGGCAACAAAGTTGGCGTCACCGTTTTCGATTAAATAAGTAGAGCGAATAGGCCTGTCGCCAAAGCGCAAATGTGAAACAGTGACGGCACCTGCTTTTTTGGAATCATAAACAAAATAACCCTGTACGAATTTATCGGTGCTCTCGCCAATAATTTTTATGCTGTTCTTGTTGGCGCTGACGGTGCCGTCACTGCCAAGGCCATAAAATACCGCCTGAAAAGTTTGTTCATGTGCATCTGTACGAAAAGTCTCGTCCCATTCAAGACTACTGTGGGTAAGGTCATCGATTATGCCAACGGTAAAATGATTTTTGGGTGAGTTTGAATTTAGCTCGTCGTAGACGGCTTTGACCATCGCCGGAGTGAATTCTTTTGAAGATAAACCAAAACGACCACCGATAATTTTTGGCATATCGCTAAATTTGGAGTTCTCGCCACAGTAATCTTGCGCAATGCTTGTGATAACATCTTTATATAGTGGTTCACCATCGGCACCCGGTTCCTTGGTGCGGTCGAGCACGGCAATATGTTTTACTGTAGTAGGAATAGCCGCTACCAGGGCTTCACTATCCAGCGGCCTGAACAGGCGTACTTTTATCAGGCCAAGCTTCTCACCCTGCGAGCACAAATAGTCAACGGTTTCATGTGCGCTTTCAGCACCCGAACCCATCAATATGATAATGCGCTCAGCGTCCTCAGCGCCTTCGTAATCAAATAATTTGTACTGACGACCTGTCAGGGCAGCAAAGCGATCCATGATGCTCTGCACGATCGCAGGCATTGCTATGTAGTAAGGATTAACCGACTCTCGCGCCTGGAAGAATACATCGGGGTTCTGTGAGCTGCCGCGCAATACAGGATGTTCTGGAGAAAGTGCACGCTGCCGATGTTCTCTAATAAATTTTTGATCAATAAGCTCACTCATAACTTCAGTCTCAATCAAAGTGAGTTTGGCTACTTCGTGTGATGTTCTGAAACCATCGAAGAAATGAACAATGGGTATGCGTGATTCGAGGGTAGCGACCTGTGCAATCAAGGCCATGTCCATGACTTCCTGCGGCGAGTTTGAAGCCAAAAAGGCAAAGCCCGTTGAACGCGCGGTCATGACATCGCTGTGATCACCAAAAATGGAAAGCGCCTGTGCGGCAACAGAACGGGCAGCAACATGGAACACGGTAGGTGAAAGCTCGCCCGCAATTTTGAACATATTCGGGATCATCAATAACAATCCCTGAGAGGCTGTGAACGTAGTGCTTAACGTTCCTGCCTGCAAAGCACCGTGAATAGCACCTGCGGCTCCGCCTTCGCTCTGCATTTCAATAATGTCGGGAACCGTTCCCCAGAGGTTAGGCTGTTTGCGCGACGACCACTCATCTGCCCACTCACCCATCGGTGAAGCGGGTGTGATCGGATATATAGCTATTACTTCATTAGTAAGATGGGCTACAGTGGCCGCTGCCTGGTTGCCATCAATAGTAACTTTTTTGATTTTTTGCATAAGCAGTTATACGCTCCATTTTTTACTGGCTTTGCATCAATGCGTGAGAAATTCGGGTAAATGCTTACGTATATCCTCTGGATTATGATGAGTAAGGTTCTTGTCCAGTTCGAACACTACTTTTTCACTGGTTGCACTCGATAGGTGCGTGCGTAATTCACCCAGAAATGACGGTTCAGCAACAAGTAGAAGATTTGATAATTTATTTGCTGTGCGTGCACTATTAAGGTGATCGGCCACGCGTTTGGCGAATTCAGCAAGCTCATGCTGTTTCGGATCTGTTTTGGACTGATAGGCATGACCACCCGAACCGTCCCCGCCTGCATCTTTTCCAGGTAAATCACTGGTCATGTCGCGATCATGCAACCTGCCCTCAGGGTGAGCCATGGTCTCAATTTCATTCAATGGTGAGTGGGCAGAATCAACAGTAAAAATCCTCGCCCGTGTACTATCAGCAACTACTATTATGGTGTTTTTCATAATCAATCTCCTTAGGTGTGCGAATAAGCTAATTAATACCACTAGATTATATTAATGACATGACCCCCATCAATAAAGTACTAAATTTGGTGTTTGTATAATAGTTAGCTTCTGGTTGCAGGCTGATTCAGCGAATTTATATCAACCAGCTTGAACAAACTGCTCATAGAGATCGGTTGAGCAACGCCATAGCCTTGCGCATAATCAATGCCAATTTCCTGTAATTTTTCTTTGATATCATCGGTCAATACGTATTCTGCTATGACCCTGGATTTTGTTGCGAGGCTGATTTGCTTGATCGCCATAACAATAGCCATATCAAGTGGATTATCCAGCATCCGAGTAACAAAGGAGCCATCAATCTTCAGGTAGTCAACCGGGATAGTCTTGAGGTAGGAAAATGAACATAAGCCCGAGCCAAAATCATCCAGTGCCAGGCTACATCCCAATGATTTTATGCTGTTGATAAAATCCATAGCGATTGAAAAATTGGTGATAGCAGCAGTTTCAGTTATTTCAAAGCATATAGACCCGGCTGGTATGTGATAGCGCAGAAGCCTCTCCTTAATAAAAAGGAAAAAGTCTTTATGGCCAAGGCTTAAGCCAGAGATATTTATTGAAAAAACAATGTTGTTATTTTGTTCGGCAGGAGAGCTGAGTAGCTTTTCCATGAATGCAAACGTTTTTTCAATAACCCATTTATCAATGTCAGGCATGAGACCATAGCGTTCGGCTGCGGGAATGAACGCATGAGGTAGAATGGTATTGTTATTTTCGTTTAATCGAATAAGAACTTCATAACGCGGCACCTGATTGACTTCGTTATTTAGAGGAAGGATTTGTTGTGCTACCAGGAAAAAAAGATCATCATCAATAGCTTGCTTGATTCTTGATACCCATTGCATTTCACCATGTCGCTCTTCCAGTGATTGGTCTTCATCTGTGTAAATGTGTACGCGGTTACGCCCCAACTCCTTTGCCATATAACAGGCGAGATCAGCTTTGCGCAGAATATTGCTGGCTGTTTCATCGGGGTTATTGATAAAAACAACACCAATGCTTACGCCAATGCTAAATGATTTATCTTTCCATACAAAACGAAAATCAGAAACTGTAGTTAGTATTTTATTTGCGATTGCAATAGCTTTTTCTTCAGGGCATAAATTAAGTAGTAATGCAAACTCATCGCCACCAAGTCTGGCAAGCATGTCACTATCACGGATAGTATGTTTAAGGTGGGTAGCTAATTCTTCAAGTAACTTGTCACCGGCTAAATGACCACAGGTATCGTTAACAATCTTAAACTGATCGAGATCCAGATAGAGTAGCGCATGATGCGAATGATGTTCATGGGTTTCTGTCAGTGCGATATTAAGTGTGTTATCAAACTGATGTCGGTTTACCAGCCCAGTTAGACTGTCGTAATATGCAAGGTGATGTATGTGTTTATCAGATTCTACTTTTTTTCTGTATATATATACAAGAAAAGTAAAAATCAGGATGGACGCTGGTACCAGGCCAAAGTTGATGACAGACAGTGTTGTGTCTATGCCTTCTGTATAACTTGCCTTATTACCAATGACATGTATTCTCCAGTTTAAGCCGCTTAATGGCAGGTCATCAGAGATTATCCAGTTCTTGTTCTGTTTGTAATTATTATCTGTCAGCGGTTCTGAAATAAGCTGGTATTCGCCTTGTGCTAAATCATCAAACTCGTTGGTAATGATGATGACGTTTAAGCCACTTTCCGCAATATCATCCATTTCCCTAATAATTAATTCGGAATCTACTTTGAATGCCAGGTAACCCAGTCGTGTAGTTGAAGAGACATACACAGGTAACCACCATGTCAGGAATTTAGCTTTTCCATCACCATGGTTAATAGTATCCAGATGATATTCGTCCGATTTAAGATTAAATTCGAGAATATGCGATACATTTTCATCTTGTTCGATGTTTTTCAGATTAGAATGAATTGATGATCTATCAACTTTAATAAGTTCATTACCATTATTATCAATAAATCTGGTTTCAATCAGATAGTTGTTGTTTTTTTTAATGTCGAAAAAAAATAATTCCAGTTGCCGCTTACTCTCTTCAACAGCAAGGTAATTTAATGTAAGAGAGTGAAATCTTATGGCTTTGAATGAAGGAAGCTGTGCGTAAGATTTAAAGCTTTTAGTGATGTTTTCAATATGCTCTTCTAATATTTTTATTTTTGACTTTGATTCTATTTGAAATTTTTCTTGCTGTTGCATCAATAAAGTAGAGTTCATGTCATGAAGCATGAAATAGCCAGCAGCAATTACCAGCATAAAGCCTGCTGCTGCGATAAATCCTATGACCTTGGTATATTCTTTCATGCGTCGAATTAATTTACCCTGTCGGTTTTTATATGATTTTTAAGGATTTCCTGCATAACCTGTTCATATAGGTGCTTTCTAGGCATAACGTCCCACAGTAGAATTTTTCGAAAATAACTTTGATCATCAAGATGCAAAGCATGAATTTCATCCTGGGTCATTAAAGCTAATGTTTCGATATTAGATGGTTCTAATCCTGTGATATGGCTCATTTTAAGCTGTACTGCTGGGCTAATCTGGTGATTAATAAAGTCGTGTGATATTTCTATTGATTTATTATTGCGACTTAACATATAGCTATCAAACATTCCAACAGCTCCCTCTTTGGGAATGACCATTTTGAATTGCTTATTATGTTTGGCTAGGCGTGCAGATGGATCGAACCAGCTGTTAGTAATAAGAACATTGCCTGAGATAAGAAGATCCATTTCTTCCTGTTCACCTTTGTAATAAGTATTGACTTGTTCATTGAGCAACAGGAGCTTTTTCTTAACTTCGTTAAGCTGCTTATTCGTCAGGTTATATATGTCCGTATAACCCAGTGTCAGAGCTGTGATCCATATCATGGAAACATCGTTCCAGAGAGAAACTTTGCCTTTATATTTAGGATCCCAGAATATATCCCAGCTGTCAGGTTCTGGAACTTCTTCACTGTTATAGAGCAGCCCGGTAGGACCCCATGCCCAGGGAATAGCATAAACTTTGCCGTTGAATTGGCACCAGTTATTGTATCGTAGGCTATGATGCAGG
This sequence comes from Gammaproteobacteria bacterium, assembly GCA_023136715.1. Lineage (GTDB taxonomy): Bacteria > Pseudomonadota > Gammaproteobacteria > SZUA-229 > SZUA-229 > LH-M37. The sequence continues at coordinate 7,646 of JAGLQT010000187.1, forward strand.
TCCTGGTAATAGGGTATTTTTTCCAGATTCAAATCCTGGACAAGATTCATTTTGTAGAGTGCTTCTATTCCTTCATTAGAAATGATTAATACATCAAACTGCTCATTAGTTTTAGCGTACTGAATTATTTCATCAAGATTATTCAGGGAGGTGTATTCGATCTTGTAGCCGGATTGTTCTTCAAAACTTTTATAACCGATGGTTTTATTGCGATTTTCTGGGTCAGCATAAGCATCCCAGCCTGCAACATGGAGAACTGGATGGCTGGAAGTTGCTTCGGCAATCGCGCTTCCTGTGACAAGGGCCAGCAGGAAGATTAAAACGCTATATGCATGCTGTGGTTTTATCATAAATAAATCCATCAAACACGGCAACGATATTGTAGTTGAGATTCCTCCCTAAAAAATAGACTGCTATCTAAACAAATGCCTTTGTCTCTACTAATACGTAGGTGCTATATAATTCATTACCATCTTTGCAATTCATTAAATGAATTGCTTTTACTTACCTTACCTTAATGTGCGTAGATAATTACCTCTATAAGTACACGGTATTCTTGAAGCATTTTTTATAGAATGCGAAATACATGAGGCTATGATCAAAGGCTGGTTTCACGCATGATAAAATTACACAGAAATGATGTAGAATGGCCGTTTGGATAAACGCTGTATATTGTATAGTTTATACCAATGATGTTTCTATAGAACATAAGTAAACGCGGGATTCTGATCCACGCGCATAGGATGGATTGATGTCTACACCACATGCACTTTCCAGTGATGACGTTCTTGTCACGCATCAATCAACTGCACATGGTCTAAGCCAGGCTGAGGCCGCTGTCCGTCTTGAACAGAATGGACCTAACAGTCTCCCTGAAACAAAACCTGCTGGCATTGGCATGGTTTTTCTCCATCAATTCAAAAGCCCTCTTATCTATGTACTTATCGTTGCAGCCATACTCTCGGTTGCCATTGAGGAGTGGTCGGATGCTGGTTTCATTGCGGCGGTTTTAATTATCAATGGAATGATCGGAACCATTCAGGAATATTCCGCACAACGTGCCGCTTCCGCGCTCCGAAATTTAGTTAGTACACGCTGCCTGGTTCTACGCGATGCCGATAGTTATGAGATTGATGCCGAGAATCTGGTCGTCGGCGATATCATATTGCTCGAATCAGGTGACAAAATTCCTGCTGATATACGCCTGCTTGTTAGTCATGATTTAGAAGTGGATGAATCCTTGCTTACTGGCGAGTCTACAGCGCTATTAAAAGATGCAAATTTAGTGCTTGAAATTGACACTGTCCTGGCTGATCGACGCAATATGCTATTTGCAGGTTCTTTAGTGGATCGTGGTCGAGGTCGGGGCGTGGTGGTCGCAACTGCGCTTGATACGGAGCTGGGGCATATTGCCGAGTCTGTACTTGCTAAGTCACCAACCAAAGCACCACTACTGATTCGCATGGAAAGATTTACCCATCGTGTAGCAATCATTGTTGCAGTGGCCGCCATGATCATGGCGGCCATTGCCCTCTCACGGGGTATGCCCCTGGCTGAAATTTTCCTGTTGGCAGTTGCGCTTGCTGTGTCAGCCATACCCGAGGGACTTCCCGTGGCACTAACGGTCGCGCTGGCTATCGGTATGCGCAGAATGGCACGGCGTAATGTCATTATTCGAAAATTGATTGCCGTTGAGTCGCTGGGTTCCTGTACTTTTATCGCGACAGACAAAACCGGCACGCTGACGGTCAATCAGCTGACCGTGCGTAATATCACCTTCCCTGCCAATGAACCATTGAACGTTTCAGGTTCAGGTATTGAACCGGAAGGAATTATCACCACGCAGCAAGGACAGCCTGTAATAGATGAAAAAGATCGAATCGATCATTTGTGTCAGGTAGCCGTATTAGCTAATGAGGGGTATCTCAGTCACCGTGGTGAAGGATGGATACATCATGGCGATGCAGTGGATATCGCATTACTGGTAATGGCTCACAAGGTAGGTATTACCAAAAATGAAACCGTTAATGCCTATCCTGAAATTTCCACCATTGATTTTGAGTCAGAACGTTTATTTAGCGCCAGCCTTAATCAGGTTAATGATAAACAATGTGCATTTGTTAAAGGTGCACTGGAACGATTGCTTCCTATGTGCAACACAATGTCTGCTGCGGAAGGCAATATGGAGCTGGATAAGCAGTCACTAGAAGAACAGGCGCTTCAGATGGCGGCTCAGGGTTACCGCGTTATTGCACTGGCTAGTGGTGAGATAGAATTAGGTATCGATGAATTCTTTTCTGAAGAGCACCTGAATGGTTTAACACTTATCGGATTGATTGGCATGATCGATCCACTACGTGCCGAGGCGAAAGATGCTATTGCAAGATGCCAGAAAGCAGGTATCGAAGTGGCCATGATCACTGGTGATCACCCGGTGACTGCTTTTGCTATTGCACAAGAACTCAATCTCGCTAAATACAGTGATCAGGTTATTACCGGTCCGGAACTTAAACATTTTGCTGAGGACGGAACCATGGATGAGTTAATCCGTGAAGCACGTGTCTTTGCACGCGTTGAGCCACAGCAAAAACTGGACATTGTTCAATCATTACAACGCAATGGACATTTCGTCGCGGTCAGCGGCGATGGCGCTAACGATGCACCGGCACTTCGTGCGGCGCATGTTGGTGTTGCTATGGGAAAAAGCGGCACCGATGTTGCCAGAGAAACGGCTGATATTATTGTTACCGATGATAATTTTTCTTCCATTGTTGCAGGTGTTGAAGAAGGTCGTATCGCCTACGCCAATGTACGTAAAGTTATCTTTCTACTTATTTCCACTGGTATGGCTGAGCTGGTTTTGTTTGCGCTGGCATTGTTGACCGGCTTACCTCTTCCTTTACTCGCTGTTCATTTACTTTGGTTAAATTTGGTCACTAATGGAATTCAGGATGTCGCGCTCGCGTTCGAGCCAGGCGAAGGCAACGAATTGAATCGTCCACCACGGTCACCACGCGACCCTATTTTTAATCGCATCATGGTTGAACGTGTTGTTATCTCTGCACTGGTTATTGGTATCGTGGCCTTCTTCCTGTTCCAGTGGTTATTAGGTAAGGGCTATAGCGTGGACGAAGCACGTAACGGCACGTTGTTACTCATGGTGCTGTTTGAAAACATCCATGTATTTAATTGTCGTTCGGAAACGCGTTCAGTGTTTGGGCATAACCCATTAAGCAACCCTATACTTTTGTTCGGCACAGTCACAGCCCAGCTTATTCATATTGGCGCCATGTACACGCCATGGATTAGCGATGTGCTGCATATTCAGCCTGTATCACCGCAGCACTGGCTTCAATTACTGGGGTTAGCTTTTACTGTTTTAGTGATAATGGAGCTGCACAAGCTTGTTCGTCGAATTAGTAAACGTTAAATACAATATCTAAAGTTCAACCGCTCCTACGATAAAACGTTCTGTTCCACCTACTGTAATAGAGTTAAATGGGTAACAGGTCGAGAGCACAAGGTCATAGTTCATATTATCTGTATCAATCGTAAATGTTTTACTATCAACCACGCCGATATCCTTTACTTTATATTGCCTGCTTGTATCAGGTGTTTTTATAAATATGGCATCATTAATGTTGATGTCCTGAAGTTTATTAAAATGTGTGTCACGGTGACCGCTGATGAGGGTAACACCGGCATCATCCAGTGCTGCACCTGCATGTGAAAGTCCGGGGCCGAAGGCAAGGCTCGAGCCGCTATCACCAGATAGTACGATCTCACTCAAACCTACTGATGGAATCGCGAGTTCCGCGACCGGCCATGTATCTGCCCATGACCAGGGTTTGTTAACATCCTTGTTAACTAGTGTTTCTTGCCAGGCATCTTTAATCAAAAAAGTAGCGGCATAGGCCTTGCTAACTATCCATGATGCACTGGCAAGATGCCATAGACCCATTGATGCACTAACCAGCATGACAGTCAGTATAAAACGTTTTGGATTGATCATTTTGCAAAACTTATACGTCGTAGCATCAATGCAAGACCAATAAATAGCATCGCTAATACAAGGTGCCTGTAAGAACCTGCAGCTGTTTGAGGTAGATTAATTTGACGGGCTGGCACCGTTCTTTTTTTGTTGCTTGATCTTGTCCAGCCATAGGGAAGGTTATTTTTAATTCTCTCTGAATACAGAGTTCCACTCTGGTTAACCGGTGTTACATCAACAGCAACCAGGCTGGTGAACTGGCTCAATAGGTGGTGCTTTATAGACTCCTCAATAATTTGTAGTTTTATGTGATCTTTCAGCTGACCTTGTCTCTCATCATGATAGTTTTGACTGAGTGAGGCAATTTTTTCTCGTGCCCATGCAGTCCTGATCCCCTGGTTATCAGAGCCTGTATTTAACGAAACTTTATGCTGCCACGGATTAGTGCCAATTTTACCTTCGAGTGTGATTGAGTTAAAAAGATTCTTACCTCGCAGCACTACGCTGACAGGTTCGCCGACATACAGGTCGGGTACGGGGTTGTGATAAGTTTCAATATCATCACCGAATATTGTTAGTTGTATATCGGTTAGCGCAGGTGACTCAAGTTTTTTGAATAAGGCCTCAGTTTTTTGTCCAACTTCCCGAGTATTGCTGATAAATGTGAATGTACCGCGCCCTGCTTTCGCTGCTTTCTTCATAAATAAACTGTTTGGTGCTGAACCAATGCCAACGGTGAATAAACGGTCCTCGCCTAAATTGGTCTTAATGTAAGCAAATAAGTCGCGTTCATTGCTAACATTACCATCGGTGATAAATATTAACTGACGGAGAAATTCTGGCTCAGTCGCTGTGGCAAAAGCTAATTGGAGTGCAGGTAACATTTCTGTACCACCACCGGCACTCAATGAGTGTACAAATCGTTTCGCCTGTTCAACATTGGCATTGCTGGCCAACTTTGAATCAAAAAAAATCTTTTTAGAAACATTGTTAAACCAGATGATGTTAAATTTATCTGAAGGTTTGAGTCTATCCAGCGCTAATTTCAGGGCAGATTTGGCCTGTTCAATTGAGGTGCCAGACATAGACCCGGAAACATCCAGGATAAAAACCACATCCCTGGGTATATCAAGTTGGTTATAAAGCTCATTTTTTGGAGGGTAGACAGTAACAAGACTGTACTCATAATCTTCATGCTTTTGATTAAAAACTGTGGCTTTAGGTAACTTGCCTAACTCAGGTGTCCAGTTCAATAAAAAGTCACGATCAGCGGGAACGTTGATATCTCGTAAATTAATAAGATAGTGATTATCTGTCTGAGGATTAATCATAATCTGATGACTGCTACTAACAATGTTCGCCACGGATATTCCTGTATCCAGGTTAACGCTAATTGATGTCTGGTTAAGATCTTTGGAAGTGGTTGATGATTCAGTGAAAACACCCGTGTCGTATTGCGGGTTGTTTAAGCCTTCTCTGGAAGCGGTGATATAACGTTCACCTACCACCAGTGGATATCGCAGAGAATATTGTCCATCACGATATTGCAGTGTTTGCTGGTACTCAATTTCAACCAGAATTTCTGCGCCCGGTGCGATATTAGCGAGTTTAGTTGTAAATACATTAGGACGTTGCTGTTCCATTAAGCCTGTTCGTTGACCATTACGTTTGGCAGTTTCGTAGGTTTTTCTGGCCTGTAACTTCTCCTGAACTTGACCTTCAATAACCCGTCCATCGATAATTAACTTGAAATGGTCAACAGCGGCATTCTCTGGCAATGGGAATACATACAAACCCTCTGCCCATAAGCTACTGGTGTTCCTGAACTGTTGTTGCACCGTCGCTCGGGCAATCATTCCGCTGACGTTGATGTTAACTGTAGATTTCAGCTGAAGCGCTTCAATATAGATGCCATCATCTGGTAATAGCCAGGCAGTGCCTCGTGTTATTGAATTCAGGTCAGGTTGCTGAATGACTTTTTCACCATTGGCGTAAACATTGTTAGCCAGCATGAAAAATACAATGAATATTAGAACTGTCACCACTAAACGTGTCAGCATGGTTATGTATTTATTGGGCTTGCAATACGAATATCGAAAATCATTAGTGTATCTCATCGGCTTTCTCCATTTGTTTTTCACTTATCGGTTACTTAAATGCTTAAAGCGATGACCAACTGCAATGACTCTGTCGTCGGACATCACTACATAGGCATCCATCATGTCATCGAGTCTTCTGACAACAATGTGCCCTATTTCTGAACACATGGTGCGTTTACTTTGTTTGTCAAAATAAATAACCGTGGTGCCATTCATGCCGGTGATACGACATCCAAATTTACGCAACCAGTTAATAATGATGGGTGGGATAGCACGTTTTTTTTGATTCATTTTGTCTTGATGCGTCATACTCATAATTAATCACCTGTCTATTAAATGTAGAGATAAAAAACCCAACTCCAGAAATAACCAGGAGTCGGGTAAATCGTTAAGTTAAAAGGAAGTTGAATCAGTGATAGCGGCTACGCTGTTGCCTGTGTTTGTTGGCGTCGTTTTAAAACTAACTACAACACGGCGATCAAACATGTAGGCGTCAAGATCACCTGGAGCGGAAACGAAATTCTTTTCGCCATAAGCTTTAACATTGATTCTTCTATCATCAATACCCTGTTTAGCAAAATATTCACGAACCGATTCCAGTCTTGCCACTGATAACTGGAGGTTGTCTGCCTCATTACCCTGCCTGTCTGAATAGCCATCTAGATTTAACTGGAGCTCAGGGATTTCACTAAGCAGATTTGAAAGTACTGATAGTTGTTGTGTATAAAAATTTTCAACATCAACGCTACCCGCTTTAAAATAAACATCCAGACTAAGGTCATTGCTTACGATTTCCTGTATAGCGTTGATCGATTCAGGCTTTTCAGAATCAATCATAGGAATCTCATTACTGGATGAGGCGACCAACACACTTTCTGGTTCATCGTCCTGCTTCGATGTCTCAATCATTTCAGTTAACAATGATTCTGTTTCAGCTAAATGATCAACCCCCTCTACTTCGGTCTCTGAGTCCTGACGACTCGCTAGTGCGCCAACAATGCCGCCAACCAGCAAACCTGCTGGCCCTGCGAGCAAAGCGCCACTAACCGCACCTATGCTGATGGCAGTGACCTGTTTTTTGTTACTTGTGGTAGCTTCATCGTTCTGACTAGCCATGACCTGGGCTGAACTTGTGGCGATTAATGATGCGATTGCGATTGGTATAAGTTTTTTCTTCATAGTTATCTCCTGGTTAAAATATTGGTGTCTCGTAAGGATGAGATCACCTTGCTACGGTTGCTATTAAAGCAACGCGCCTTATTTCAATCTTTGGCAGTGCATGGAAAGAAAATGGACAAATTATGGAGATGCGGGTAAATCACTCCACAATCTCCATGAATTAAGGTAGATTACAGTCATGGAAGAAAAAATAATTGCCATAGTTGAAGACGACATCAACCAGCGTCAGCATTATGCTGAGGCGCTACGTAACTGTGGCTACAAGGTCGTTGAATATTCAGATCGCTCGACGGCACTTAAAGCTTTTGAACAGTCCCTACCCGATCTGGCGATCCTGGACATCATGCTGGGTGAAGATGTTGGTGGTGGTTTTGAAATTTGCCGATTTCTCAAAGAAAAAGATTCGCAGTTTCCGATTATCTTCCTGACCAGTCGCGGTGATGAGCTGGATAAAATCTACGGTCTGCAACTCGGCGCCTGGGATTACCAGACCAAACCCGTGTCCCTGGAGTTCCTGATAACCAGAATCAAATCGCTATTCCAGATAAAGAGCAATACCTTCTCTGCTAATCAAAATGATAATACAAAACATATTGGAGATATCAGCATTGATGATGCCAGCATGACAGTGCAATGGAAAAATGCTCCCATTAATCTCACACCGACCGAATTTGATATTCTGAGTGCGATACTACAAACACCCGAAGGTGTGAGTATCGAAGACCTGGT
>JAGLQT010000188.1 GCA_023136715.1 Gammaproteobacteria bacterium
CTTCATATAAGAAAGAAATTCAAAAAAGTGGATACTGAATTCGCCTGCATAAAAACACGCTATGGCTTTGGTTACGGCTGGGTATGTTAAGTAGCAATAAAAAAATACGACGCAGACTTTCGCTTAGCGTACAAATTATTGCCTTTAGTGCTTTGTTTTTGATGGCGCTGCCCTGGCTAGGTAATCGCTACATGGATGAAATGAAAGAATTTCTTGTTCAGGGTCAGGGTGATGCGCAACTTCTGGCTGCACAGGCCATTGCTACCGTGCTTCATAATCGTTCTGATCTGTTCAATGTTTCAAATGAACCGAGCAATTCACTGATCGAAGAAAGTTCGCTTTATGTTTATCCACTCGATCAAAGGATCGTGCTCGACGGTTATGGCAGCGACTGGAATTTATTGCTGTCACAAAAAAGAGAATTCGGACCAGAAAGTCTTATCTATGATCGAACCGCTGGTTCAGTTACTCCAGTCGCCTTTGGTTTATTGCTGGGAGAATACAATAAACACATATATGGTCTGGTCAGCGTCAATGACGACAGCATCGTCTATCGTCACCCGCAATACACGCGCCTTGATAGCAGTGACCAGATTCACATTGAACTGATCGACAAAATTGGTGATGCCAAAAGATTTGTCATCATCACTGAAAGCGTGGGCACCGCCAGTGTTTATGAAATGTATGACGACTGGGTAAGGCCGCTCACTGGTGATCCGGTTTATAAACTGAATGCTATCTGGCGGGAAACCGACCAGGGATATGATGTCGAATTCCGTTTCCCTATCGACTGGCTGAGTGATGATCAGCATTTAATGATCAGCGTGGCTGATGTCAACAGCGACACCGAACGAAAAATCGATACCGTAGTCGCTACCATCTCGGATGATGATGCCGGTTCTTTAAATAAATTGATAATCCGCTCGCCTGAACTCGATCGCATCATCAAAGGTCTGGGTTATGCCGACTCTAACGTTTGTATCGTCGATCAATTTAGGCGTGTTCGTGCCGTACTAGGCAGCAATGCTCTGCAAAGCAAGCTCTGCACACTCACTGATAAAGTTGCCCCGGATCTGGTCGCCAAAGCCCTACTCGGCCAAAGCAATGTTTATAGAAGCGTACTTGATTCTGGCGAAGTTCTGGTGCTGGCCTCACATCCTATTTATCTGGATAAAGAAATCAACGGTGCTGTGCTGGTTGAAAAAAACAGCGAGACAATACTGTCCAAACAGCGCGACTCGCTTAATAAAATCATCATCGCCACCGCTATCGTTTTCATCATCGCCATCGTCGGGCTTCTGTTATTCAGTAGCCTGCTGGCGTACAGAATAAGAAACCTGCAAAAGGAAGTTTCCACAGCATTCGATATGGATGGTCGCCTGATCAAAGATGCGATAAACGCCAGCAGCAACGCCAATGATGAAGTCGGTGAGTTATCACGCGGTTTCTCAGTATTGTTATCACAGTTAAAAAGCTACACCGGCTTTCTTGAAAGTGTACCCAGAACCCTGCGCCATGAAATATTAAACCCGTTAAACACAATCAGCATGGCACTGCAAAAAATGAGCGCTGACAATACGTTCGATGAAAAACTCATCAGCAGCGCCAACAAGGCCTCAAGGCAGCTTGAATTAATCGTACACAGCCTGACTGAAGCTGCGCATATTGATGATGCCCTGTCGCAGGATGAAAAAGAAACTTTCGATCTGGCAGAACTGTTATCTGAATATGCATCCAATATCAGCCTTAAACACACAGGCCAAAAATTTAGCTACACTGGCCCTGCATCAGGCATCAATATACAAGGTAGTGATTTAAGAATTACCCAGTTACTCGACAAGCTAAAAGACAATGCTATTGATTTTGCAGAAGCCAGTTCGGAAATAAAGTTTGAATTGAAAAGAGATGATAACCAGGCAGTCATTAGCATTTGCAATAAAGGTTCATTGATACCCGATGAAATAATAAATAACCTGTGCAGTGGCATCATCTCTCACCGACAAGGTGTTATCGGAGAACCTCACCTTGGCATTGGCTTGTATGTCGCTTCACGAATTGCTAAATATCAGAATGGATCATTGCGGATATTTAATACCAGCGACAAGGATGGAGTTTGTGTGGTTGTTGAACTACCCGTTGCAACAAAATAATGTGAGCGAGGTTTAGGTGCTATACCAAATTGCCGTTGACCTTATCGTCCTTCTCCATCTCGCTTTTATAGTATTTGCACTTGCCGGGGGCTTGCTGATATTTAAGTGGCGCTGGTTAATCTGGCTACACATACCCGCCGCACTCTGGGCCTCGGTGATGGTTATTATGAGATGGATTTGCCCGCTCACACCTATAGAAAACAAGTTGCGGCAAGCTGCAGGACTTGAGGCATATTCAAACAGTTTTATTGAACAATACTTAATACCCGTTATTTACCCACAAGGTTTGAATCGCGAAACGTTTATTGCAATGGGTGTAGTTGTTATTGTGATTAATGTGGTCGTATATACAATTTTATTTATTAAACGTAAAAGACAGGCTGACACAAAGTCATAAAATAGATCTTACATAAGGATAACTATATCTTCGCTTTGATTTAGCAAAAAACA
>JAGLQT010000189.1 GCA_023136715.1 Gammaproteobacteria bacterium
TTGAACCGACCCGTTGGCAAAGTTGGAAGCTGAGGGAACCCGTAGGGCAGGTTGTTTGGGGGCGGCATTTTTCTGGTTACTGTTTTGTTGTTGTGTAAAAGTAGGGTCAGACTCGACTTAATCAGTGGATTTTAGTAATTATGGAGAATCTAAGCCTATTTCCTACCATGATATTATCGTTGCCGATAATGAGGGATAAATTGTGACTTATCTATCTCTCCCTCATTGATACGTCTGGTTATTTCATCGATTATTTCTCGTCTTTTAGTTATAGGCAACATTTTATAATCTTTTAATTTTGTGATTGAACTCAGATTGGTTGATGGCATAGACAGTGAATCATATATTTTCGTTTCTATTGATATTATGTCATTAGCTGAAAGCTGAGTCCCTTCCTGAGTGTTATTTTTGGCCTCATATGAATAGCTGTATTCATCGGTTATTTCAGTCTTTAAATCGGCCTGTCCATACTTCTGATCGGAATATGTCTCTTCAATTGATCGAGTTTGATGTTGGAGATTTATTTCTAATTGACTTAGCATATTAATAGCTTTGGTCGTCTGTTTTTCTAAGTTTTCCAAACGACTATTAACTTCATCTAAATTTACTTGTTTATTGGAATTAGATGCTTTGGTAGATGTTGATTTAGCTACGAAATAAGAAGTAAATCCGGTTATTACGCATAGAACTAACACAACACTAAGGGATAGTGTGTAGTTTTTCATCAGTGTGTCATCGCTGTTAGAGTATTAAATATAAAAGCGGCTTATGGCAGATTGTTGCTCATAAGCCGCATGTTACAGTTAACCGATATTTACGCTATTGAATAAATATTCGGTATACCACTTGATATAGAAAGCATTTTAATTAGTAACTGTCAGAAATTACAGCTTCAATGTCGCCATTAGTACTAATGTTAACGTAAGCATTCAAATTAGTTGATTGTGCATCTGAAAGAATGCTTATCGCCGCAGCTAAATCAGCAGGTGAACTTGCTACTGTTGAGCATACTGTGCCATCTATAATTGCCATAAATGCATCACCTGATACACCTACATAGGTTACTTCGCCAGCTTCATTGCAAGCCGCAAAACTGGTACTACAGATTAAAGATGAGACTACAAATAGAATAGATAAAATAATTTTTTTCACTATGAATACTCCTTTCATGGTTTATTGTGTTTCCTGACGTTGGGCTTCCAACCACAACACACTAGCTTCCCTTAGTCAGGGATTATTTATCACCGCCTTAGACAGCGCATTCTTTTTACCATAATTTTATTGTGGAAACAAATTTGGCTGTTTGGGTTTAGTACGGTAGGGTGCAATTACTTACTACTATAAAGGGTCAGTCCCAAACCAACGGCTTCTCGTTAAGTAACGCTGCCTGCTCCCGCAAAGCCAAAACATGATCCTCCCAGTAACGAGTGGTATCAAACCACGGAAAAGCTCTCGGAAATGCGGGATCATGCCAGCGCGATGCTATCCACGAAGTGTAATGAATAATGCGTAAAGTTCTCAAAGCCTCAACCAGGTGAAGCTCACGGGGATCAAAATCATAAAACTGCGTATAACCTTCGAGCAGGTCGGCGAGCCTTTCGGTCATGTAGGGTCGGTCACCGGAAAGGAACATCCATAAATCCTGAATCGCGGGGCCGGTTCGTGCGTCATCGAAATCGACAATGTGCGGGCCATCGTCGGTCCATAAGATATTGCTGGGATGGCAGTCGCCGTGCAGGCGAATGTTTTTTACATCACCGGCTCGTTCAAAACTGCGTTCGATCTGACGGATGAGGTCAGTGGTAACCGAGGTGTAGGCTTCGAGCAGGTATTCGGGGATGTACTCATTGTCTAATAAAAAGGCGCGCGGTTTGATCGCCAGTGTTTCGATGTTCAGTGTTGTTCTGTGTTCAAACTTTTTTGTGGCACCGAGTGCATGAATGCGGCCAATGAAACGACCGAGCTGTTCGAGGTGTTCGGGGTTATCGAGTTCCGGTGAGCGGCCACCACGGCAGGGGTAGAGCGCAAAGCGGTAATGGCCGTGCTTGTGCAGCGTCTCACCCTGTTGATTGACGATGGGTGCGATCACCGGAATTTCCTGCTCGGCCAGATCCAGGGTGAACTGGTGTTCTTCGATGATGGCTGCATCGCTCCAGCGGTGTGGGCGATAAAACTTGGCGACGATGGGTTTGTCTTCTTCAACGCCGATCTGGTAAACGCGGTTTTCGTAACTGTTCAGCGCCAGAAATCGGCCATCACAATCTATGCCGGTGGCTTCGATAGCATCCAGGATATGGTCTGGTGTCAGCTCGGCAAAGGCCTGGCTCAAAATGTCGTTAGATGTAGTCATGTTTATTAGTGCAAATATGGCCCGTTAATCGGAACTATAGCAGGGCTGTTTACAGTTGTGGCCTGAAATATGAGATAATGGCCGGCTAATTAGAATACACCCGGTACAGACCTTTGATTACTACAGCAAATATCACCATGCAGTTTGGCGCCAAGCCGCTGTTTGAAAACATTTCCGTTAAATTTGGCGAGGGCAATCGTTACGGCCTGATCGGCGCTAACGGCTGCGGCAAGTCCACTTTCATGAAAATCCTCGGTGGTGATCTGGAGCCTAGCGCGGGCAGTGTTTCCATTGATGTGAACGAACGCGTCGGTAAATTGCGCCAGGATCAATTCGCTTACGAAGATTTCAGCGTTATCGATACCGTGATCATGGGGCATGAAGAGCTCTGGGAAGTGAAGCAGGAGCGCGACCGTATTTACGGCCTGCCTGAAATGACCGAAGAAGATGGCATGAAAGTGGCTGATCTCGAAGTGCATTTCGCCGAGATGGATGGTTACACTGCTGAATCACGCGCCGGTGAATTGCTATTAGGTCTGGATATTCCACTGGAACAGCACAACGGCCCGATGAGCGAAGTCGCTCCCGGCTGGAAACTGCGCGTACTGCTGGCACAGGCGCTGTTTTCCGATCCTGATATTCTGCTGCTCGATGAGCCGACCAATAACCTGGATATCAACACCATTCGCTGGCTGGAAGAAGTCATCAATCAGCGTAAGAGCACCATGATCATCATCTCGCATGACCGTCATTTCCTGAACAGCGTCTGCACCCACATGGCTGACCTGGATTACGGTGAGCTACGTCTGTTCCCGGGTAATTATGATGAATACATGATCGCCGCCACGCAGGCACGCGAAAAAATGCAAAATGAAAATGCCAAGAAGAAAGTCAAGATTGCAGAGCTACAGACTTTTGTCAGCCGCTTCTCGGCGAATGCATCAAAAGCCAAGCAGGCGACTTCCCGTGCCAAACAGCTCGACAAAATTGAGCTGACTGTCATTAAACCATCGAGTCGTGTGAATCCTTTTATTCGTTTCGAGCAGGACAAGAAACTGTTCCGCCTGGCGCTGGAAGTAGAAGGCCTTAAAAAACACTACGATGACGAATCACCATTGTTTGAAAACCTTGACCTGATGGTCGAAGTGGGTGAGCGTGTTGCTATCATCGGTCCGAACGGTATCGGTAAAACCACTTTGTTGCGCACCTTGCTCGGTGGTATCGAAGCCGACGCGGGTGAAGTGAAATGGTCAGAGAATTCATTATTAGGTAGTTACGCGCAGGATCACTCTGCCGATTTTGAAGCCGACATGACCTTGTTCGACTGGATGAGCCAGTGGAAACAGCCTAGCGACGACGAGCAGGCAGTGCGCAGTGTTCTTGGTCGTTTGCTGTTCTCGCAGGATGACATTAAAAAATCCGTCAAAATTATTTCCGGTGGTGAGCAGGGTCGCATGCTGTTCGGCAAGCTGATGATGCAGAAACCCAATATTCTGTTGATGGACGAGCCAACCAATCACCTCGATATGGAATCGATTGAATCACTCAACCTCGCGCTGGAAAACTATCAAGGCACTTTATTGTTCGTCAGTCACGACCGTGAGTTTGTCTCGTCACTGGCAACGCGTGTTATCGAGATGACACCGACCGGTATTGTGAATTTCGCCGGTAGCTATGAAGAGTATTTACGCAGTCAGGGTGTAGAAGAGTTTGGGGCGAAAGCTTCCTGATTGAGGAAGCTTTCAGGCTTGCATTGATATGAACGGAAATCTGACAGCTGATGATCAGGCCATCATTGATCAAACTCAATGCTGGGTTAAGAACGTCATTATCGGGCATGATTTCTGTCCCTTCGCCAAACGTGAACTGGAACGTGAAAGTATTCGCTTTAGCGTAAATCGCTCAACGGACCTTGAGTCGGCATTGCAGGCGGTAATCGATGAGTGTGTCCATCTCGATAATAACGACGCTACCGAAACCACGCTGTTAATGTTCGCAGAAGCTTTCAAAAGTTTCGACGATTACCTGGAGCTGGTTGAGTTGGGTCAGGCGCTGTTGGATGATCAGGGTTACGAAGGTACCTACCAACTCGCCAGCTTCCATCCTGATTATTGTTTTGCCGATGCGGAGCAGAACGATGCCGCCAACTACACCAACCGCTCACCTTATCCCATGCTGCACCTCATCCGAGAAGCTAGTTTGGAGCAGGCTTTAAAACATCATTCCGATCCCGAATCTATCCCCGAGCGTAATGTCGAATATGCAAGAGAACTGGGTCTGGAAGAAATGAAGCGTCAGCTGGAAGCTTGTTGTAAACTCGATAAATAAGTTTTTTCGCTGTCATTTCCGCCTGTGCGAAAATGACGAACGGTGTGTTTTAAAGCAGCGGTAAAAATATGTCTGACCTGATCATCTCCGAACTCGCCATCTATCCCGTCAAGTCCATGCGGCAGATTCAACTTAAAAAATCGTCGCTGCAATTCGGTGGCCTGAAACACGACCGCCGCTGGATGGTAGTCGATAGCGATGGCGTCATGGTCACGCAACGCAAAATTGCACGTTTGTGTTTGATTCAGCCGGAACTGCTTACGCCTGATGTTGATTGCAGTCTCAAGTTAAGCGCAACCGAGATGCCTGATATAAATGTCAGCATTCCCGATGGCAAAGTTACACGCAAAGTCAAAGTCTGGAATGATGAATGCACCGCTTATGATGCCGGTGATGACGTTGCTAACTGGCTTAGCCAGTTTCTCAAAATAGAATGCCGCCTGGTTTATTTTCCTGACAATGAAATCCGCATCGTCGACCAGGATTATGCGCAGCCCAATGATCAAACTGCATTCAGTGATGGCTTTCCCATTTTGTTAACTACGCAGGCCTCGCTGGATGATTTAAATTCGCGCATGGATGAAAGCATTCCCATGGCGCGTTTTCGTCCCAATGTTGTCATCAGTGGTTGCGAAGCATTTGCCGAAGATGACTGGAAGAAATTAAAAGTGGGTGATATTAGTTTGCGAATTGTTAAACCATGCAGTCGATGTATTATTCCAAGTATTGATATTGATAGTGCAGAGCGATGTAAAGAACCAATAAAGACTTTGGTCACTTATCGTAAACACGATAACAGAATATTCTTTGGGCAGAATGCAGTAGCGGATGGAGAGGGGGTGCTTGAAGTAGGGATGAAAGCAAAAGTGGTTGAGTAATCTCGTGCCCCACATGTAGTGCAGTAGCTCTGGTAATTATTTTCCAATAAAGCATCAGCAAGTTACATAGTTGCCTAATTCTGGGTATATTCACCGTAAATCGGTTACTTTGGAAAACGGCGTGTTTATAACCATCCTCTTACTTATCGTCAGCCTGATGCATGGCTACCTGTTTTGGCGCATTGCTTCGTTGCCGTGGTTTATTTCTCCTTATCGACGCAAACAACTCTGGACTGTGGCGCTGTTAATTTGGGTGCTCTTTCTTATAGGAAGCGTGCTGGGTCACGGTAATGGAGGTGGGTTTCTCCGTGTGTTTGAACGTCTGGCTCTGGACTGGCTGGGCATGTTGTTTATCACTGCTACTGTGATGTTGGCTCTCGATCTGCTGACGGGTTTTGGACTTTGGGCGAAACCTCATCTGGTCTGGCTGCGCGGTGGAGGTCTAATTATCGCTGGTTTGTTAATCGTGGTTGCGATGGTGCAGGGGGTGAGGCCACCGGTGGTGGTGCGTCATGATGTGATGCTGCCTGATCTGCCGTCTGAACTGGATGGTATTACTCTGGTCGTCTTGTCGGATCTGCATCTCGGCTCACAATTCGGATCGAGCTGGCTGGTGGAGCGTGTTGCACAGGCGCAGGCTCTCCAGCCGGGGATTATCGTCTTGCTGGGGGATAACTTCGAAGGTCACGGCGAGCCTGATCCTGCACTGCTGCCGGTATTGTCAGAGCTGAAGGCTCCGCTCGGTGTTTATGCGGTGACTGGCAATCATGAACATTTTGGTGACAACAGCGCTGCAGTCAGCCTGACTGAACGCGCCGGTATTCAGTGGTTACGTGATCGCTGGTTGCAGATTCGTCCCGGCCTGATCCTTGCCGGGGTAGAAGACCTGAGCATGCATTGGCGAAATGGGCAGTCGGAGGATCATGTTACGCCTGTGCTTGGCGGACGTCCCGAAGGTGCTACCGTATTGTTTTCCCACTCACCGCTACAGGTGGTGCAGGCGGCAGATGCCGGGGCTGATTTGATGCTATCGGGGCATACCCATGGTGGTCAGATCTGGCCCTTCGGCTATCTGGTGAAGCAGTTTTATCCCTATTTGGTGGGCCGCCATGAGGTCGATGGTATGAGCCTCATCATCAGCCGGGGCGCTGGCCTGTGGGGGCCTCGGATGCGTTTATGGTCTCCGGCTGAGATCCTGCTTGTTACACTACGTACTAAGGGCGGTGACAGCAGATAGGAGAAAAATAATCTAACTATCCGTCACTTTGATAGTGCAGCTGTTAGCCTGCATAGGACAATATCAGGTATTACAACGTTGCCATGCTCTTTGCCAAATCCAGCATTTCTTTTTTATAGGGGCTTTGTATATCTGTCAGCAATACATTCATAAGGCTGCGTGCTTCATCCAGCTTATCAAGATGATGCAACAACAGTTCAATTTCCAGTAACTGACATCGAGCACTATCAATATATTTCCCATAACGTTGTTTAGCGTTGTGTATCAAACGGCAGGCTGTGTCGTATTGCTGTAGTTCAACCATGCCCCAGGCGAGTAATAAAACTTCAGCGGGGTCGGCAAGAACAAAGTCATGGCTAATGCTATGGCACTGCTCAAAAATATCCAGAGCTCGTTTGTAGCGTTTTTGTTCTAGCAATAAGCTGATGCAAACTCTGCCGATACATAATGCGGTACGACTTCCTCCCCATTCCCTGATGCGTTGGAACAGGTCTTCGTAGTTTTCAACATAAACACGCTGAAATTCGTAATCATCCAGAATTAAGACTATGGCTTCGCTGTCATTATGAGTTTTGACATATTGATACAATTTCCCCATGTACTGTTTTTCATCTTTCTTGAACTGTCTTTCCTGCTGCTTGTTTGCAAGGTATTGACGATTACCGCTAAAAGAAAGGTTGTGTGTGGTGTGTCGATCGGCACGTTTGCTTCTCTGGTATTCGATTTCATCGGCCAGTTCATCACGGGTGTCATCGTGGGTTTCTTTCAGCCAGAAAAAACCGATTAAGTAACCAGTGATACCGCCACTGACGTGGGCAATAAGGTTGACGCCGCCATGGTCGTTGCTGGTGAGCAGATCCCATGCATCCCATCCGATATACCAGATCGCCAATATCCATGCGGATATGTAGAAATTGCGCACAAGAGTAAACCACCAGACTAAAACCCTTATTTTTGCTTTCGGCATAAGATAGGCCGAAAGCCCTATCATGCCCATAACTACACCAGATAAACCGAGGCTTGGCAATGCAGCGCTGCCACTTATTAATACCACCAGCGAATAGCTGACACTAGTGGAGAATGCAATCAATAGCATCACGCCCAGATACTTGAATACATTAGCTATTAAAAGTTCAAGTGCTGGCGCAAAGGCCAGGAAGAAAATCAGGTTGCCAGCAATATGAAAAATATCACCGTGCGATAAAGATGATGTAATCATTTTTATCGGGTTCAAGTAATCAGGGTAATACATGAGTTTGGCGTTGAGACTTGCTGGCGCACCTTTCTGAAATGCATCGTAATGCGCCTGCGTTATTTTAAGCATCTCATCCATCTGCGCGCTGTAGCCATAAAGCCCAAAAAAATCTCTTGATTCGATTCGCCCTGGGACGAGGAATTCGACATTGGTATGATAGATCTGAATAAACTGGCTGCAGGCTCCTGTATCAGAACGCATGATGTCGATGGAGTCTTCAGCTAAAGATTCGGAGTAAATCGAGTCACAGTAATTAAATATCGCACTGTCGAGATCACGTTCATTAGTAAACTGGAAGTAAAAGATAATAATGCAGAGAATGGTAACTGCGTAGGTGGTGTAGGCGTGCCCATCTAGATCAAGAGCGGTGCTGTGAGGGAGTATTAGCAAAGGTCACCTGTATTTCCGTGGTTTATTAATCCTGTATCAATAATTCCTTATTTTATACATACTGGTTTAGTCAGTATTTTTAATAAAAATGATTTGGTATTAAAAATGAAGCCCAGTAGAGCTTGTCAGCATAACTCACCTCGTCATTGCTGTCGTTTTAGCGGGGCAACAGAAGCCAAAGTTTCTGTTACTCCGCTATTGATCAACCGATTGCTTCGTTATTTAAAGCCGAGTGTTTTACGAATTTGAGCAATTTGTTCTTCTTGTTGTTCAAGTTGTTTGATCAGCCTTGACATCATTCTAGGGCCGCTTGCATAAGCACGGGCGAAACCCAGTTTGAATCCAAGTTTGGTTATGTCTTTCGCCAGATATTCCAGCTCTTCATCTTCCAGGCGGCCTCCCTTACCAGCGAGTAGTTGTTTTGCTTCTTTTATTAGACTAGCGGACATTTTCTCACCTCTTAATATTTATTTTTAGTTGCATTGATCTATTGTGATCGAATGCTATTCCTAAGCCTATGCGTTAAGTACTGACAGTGATCAGAGTGCTACTGAAGCGTCCTTTAAAAAACGCCACTGTCGCATTAACACTAGCATAATCGAAATCAAAATAATCATTAATTTTTACAGCGTATAATATTTACTCATGTTAGGTCTGAAGTGTTGAAGTATCGCAAGTTTGAAATACTGGGGCTAGTGGAGTTTTGTCAATGAATTATCAGAATTATTATGCCTGAAGGGCCTGAGATAAGACGTGTTGCTGATGTTCTGGAAAAACAGGTGGCAGGGCGTGTTATTGATAATATTTATTTTGGTCTGGATTCTTTGAAGGCATGGGAAGATCAGTTAACTGGGTCCAGAGTTAAGAGCATTGAAACCCGTGGTAAGGCTATGATTATTCGTCTGGACATGGGCAGGGACGATGATTTATATATCTATAGCCACAATCAGTTATATGGCCGCTGGCATTTTTGTAACACTGATGAATATCCAGACAGTCAACGACAACTGCGTATAGCGATAGATTGTCAGGGGCAGTCGGCACTTTTATACAGTGCTTCTGATATTGCGGTGCTTAATCAATATGAGCTACAGAACCATCGTTTCTTATGCAAGCTTGGTCCTGATGTATTGAGTCAGTTAACCACGGTAGAGAATCTAGTCGAGCGATTGAGTTCAACCAAGTATTGCAATCGTCAATTAGGCGGTGTCATGACCGATCAGTCTTTTGTCGCTGGTCTGGGCAATTATCTTCGTTGTGAAATTTTATTTTACGCGGGCCTTAGTCCCAGAGTTCGCAGTCGAGACCTAAACGATAAGGAATTACAGTTTTTGGCTAATGCTATATTGAAGCTAGCACGACAGTCTTATCAAGCTGGTGGTATTACCAATAACTTAGATTATGCGAAAATACTAATGGAGCAAGGTGCAAACTATGAGGAGGCTCGGTTTTATGTCTTCCGACGTCAGGGGAAGGCCTGTTATCACTGTGGTAGTCAGATCGAAAAGAAAGTACACGCAGGACAGGCGTGTTTTTATTGTCCTGAGTGCCAGCAACAATAAATAAGAATAGATTTCTGCTTATTAATTTTTGAAAAGTATCTATGGGTGATACTGTTCTGCATTTCTGTCATCGATGCTATTGATAAGTTTATCTTGTGGTTTATAAAGAATCATAGCGATATCAATTAGGTTTATGGTGATTCTAGCTGCATTTGAACTGTCGTTGATCAATGAGCTTGCCATTTCATCGGTGACTGCATCAGTCGCCAGCAATTCTTCTATATGACCTGTTAACAGTACGTCCATTTGCTCCGCTTTGCTTCTTTGTTTTTCAATTCTTTCAAGATGATTTGCCAGGTTCTCGGCTGGCCCAATGCGCTTAATTTCTCGAACAACTTTGAGTATGCGTCGCCTTAATACGTTGTACTCTCGGCGTAATGTTTCATTATCTGATTGCATATAACGTTCGAGATTTTCCTGTAACGGTTTCATTCGTTTCACTGTTTGTACCAGCAGCCTGTCTGCGACAAGGATATTTCGAATAGTTTCGATTTGTTGTTGTGTGGGTTTGGTCAGTTTCTGTAACTTGGTTGCATACTCAAGAATTCGGCTGTAGATAATTTTGATTTGTGTAGCATAAACCAGGTCAATATCAATCTTGATTGTGCGGGGTGAAATATCAAGGAGCTTGTGTATATCCTGTTCGGATTCAAGATCGTGCCGATGAACACCCAGGCCATGAGCGAAAACTTTGTACGCAGCATTTCCCAGTAATCGTACAGATTCATCAGTTAAGGCTTTAATACCAGTTTGACTGTACTTTAATGATGATTCTGTCAGGAACTGAGGTTGATCAATCTCTACTTCTTTTTCCTCAACGGCCGGAACCATACGTATTGCCAGGTTAACGATAATTTTGATAAACCCGATCAGTACAATTGCGTTAAGAATATTAAACACGGTGTGAAAAATTGAAATAGCTATTGGAATAGCTGCCGCACTCAAAAAGGGTGAAATACCCTCGATTTGTTCGACTGCTTGTCCGACTGTGTCAAGAAAAGGGTAGAACAGTATTAAAATCCAGACAGCGCCAAATACATTGAAAATTAGGTGTGCTCGTGCAGCGCGTTTGGCATGATAGTTGCCAATAATGGCGGCGAGATTAGCTGTGATCGTTGTACCTATGTTCTGGCCCACAACCATCGCTGCGGCTATGTCAAAAGCTATCCAGCCTTCGAAACACATCAATAGCGTCAGTGCCATGGCGGCGCTGGATGATTGTATAACGAGTGTCAGTATCGCTCCGATAACCAGAAACATAAGTACTGACAGAAATCCCCTGGATGTGTATTCGGCCAAAAATGCCAGAGCCTCGGGATTATCACCAATGTTTGGTACCGAGTCTTTCAGAAACTGTAAGCCGATAAATAACAGGGCAAAACCAACAGTAAAATAACCCCATTGCCTGGCTTTTTCACTTTTTGAAATAGTGAGTAAAAAACCAGCACCGACTAATGGCAGTGCTATCGCGCTCATTTTTACTTTAAAACCAAGGATGGTAATTAACCATGCTGTTACGGTTGTGCCTATATTAGCGCCCATAATGACGCCTACGGCTTCGGTGAGTGTTAGTAAACTGGCATTGACGAAACTGACCACCATCAGGGTAGTGGCTGAAGAAGACTGGATGGCGGCGGTAATAAGGAAGCCGGTTAATAAGGCAAAAAACCGGTTTGAGGTTGTGGTGGCGAGAATGCTTCGCATCTGGTTGCCAGCCAGCATCATGAGAGAATCACTCATGACTTTCATCCCGTAAAGGAACAAACCGAGTGAACCTAACAGTGTTAAAAGGTCGGTAAAACCAAAATCCATAACATTATTGTTTGTTGTTAAATTATGCGTGTAAGATTATTATGCTATAGCTGCTCAAATCCTATTCTTAATTATAGCGGCTAGGTTTGTTGTTGTGCGCATCTAAACATTTTATTTTGTTTTCTTGATTCGTATCAAGGTTCCTGTTCTCGCTATCAGCAGACTTATGAGGATGCCGTTCAACTTTACGTGGTGTGGCTTATGAAATATCTTCTAATATTTACTGTGTTTTCGTTCTGTTCTGTTGTTCACGTCAGTGATGCTTTAGCTGCTGGAATTACGCGTGCGGTCATGCTGAGTAATTCCTGTGCGGCATGTCACGGTACTGATGGTAAGAGCCCTGGTGCTATTCCCGCAATCCATGGCAAGTCTTCACAGTTTATTTCCCAGTCACTACGTGAGTTTCGTGAGGGTAAGCGTCCCGCGACGGTGATGGGGCGGCATGCTTCTGGTTATACGGATGAAGAAATTCAGCTAATCGCTGATTATTTTTCTGGTCAGCGCTAGGATCATATTATGAAAAATTACAGTCGTAGGAAATTTGTAAAACTTCTGGGCGGAACGGGCGCTTTGTTGTCAGCATCAAGTTTACTGACTGGCTGCGGTAAAGCTGCATCGGCGAGAATTGTGATTGTTGGCGGAGGCTTCGGTGGCTCTACCTGTGCCAAGTATTTGCGCCGGTTTGATAGCAGCCTGGATATCACGCTGATTGAACCGTCTTCTCGATTTATTACCTGCCCATTCAGTAACATGGTGATCAGCGGTATGCAGACGATGGATAGCATTAGTCATGATTACGCAGCACAGGCTGATCGTGGCGTTAATGTTGTCCATGCACGGGTGCAGGAAGTGGATGCAACAGCAAAGAAAGTGACGCTCGATAACGGCAAGGCACTTGAATATGACCGACTGGTGCTTTCACCCGGTATTGATTTTAAATGGGATGAGGTTGAGGGCATGCAGGCATCGGACGCTGAAATCATTCCCCATGCCTGGCAGGGTGGCTCACAGACAATTTTGCTGCGCAAGCAACTCATGGCAATGTCTGATGGCGGTGTTGTGATTGTTGCTCCGCCAAAAAACCCTTTCCGCTGTCCGCCCGGGCCTTATGAGCGCATCAGTTTAATTGCGCATTATTTAAAACAGCACAAGCCTAAATCAAAAATTCTGGTACTCGATGCCAAAGATAAGTTTTCCAAGCAAACTTTATTTAGGCAGGGCTGGGAAAAACTTTATCCCGGCATGATTGAATGGGTGGCTGGCAGCAAAGGCGGGAGTATTGAGGAGATTGATGTTGCAACAGGCACTCTGTATACAGAATTTGGTGATACGCATAAAGGCGATGTAGTGAATTTTATTCCGCCACAAAAAGCGGGAGCGATTGCGCAGCATGCAGGTCTGGCTAATAATGACGGCTGGTGCTTCGTCGATCAGCGAACCTTTGAATCTAAGGTGCATAAAGACGTATATGTTATTGGTGATGCCAGTATTGCAGGCGCTATGCCTAAATCCGGCTTTGCCGCGAACAGTCAGGGTAAAGTGTGTGCAGCAGCGATAGTGTCTTCATTGAGAGGCGTTGCTATGCCAGAGCCTTCGTACGTGAATACCTGTTACAGCCTGGTTTCACCTGATTATGGTATTTCTGTGGCTGCAGTTTATCGACATAGTGAAGATAAGGGTATCTATAAAACCGGTGGTGGTGTCAGCCCGATAGACGCTGATGCTACCTACCGATCGCAGGAAGCGCGTTATGCCAGAGGCTGGTACGATAGCGTTACCATGGATACATTTGGTTGAAGAAGGACGGTTGTATAAAGACGCACTTTTCTAGTGATTGGTTAAGAATCTGATTAACTCAATATTGAGTTTCATCATTTAAGTCGTTAGTGAGATATGTAAAGTTATATTGCTCTATTTGCAGTGTTTTATTTTATGAAAAATTAGTATTTCAATTATTTTAATGCAACATCGATTTTGTATATCGAATGGCATGCGACACAATTGTTTAATAATTCTGTAAGCTGGCGAAGACTGTGGTCAGGGTTGCCCAATTGTTCTGCGTTAAGTGCTAACTCATCAAATTTGTTATGGGTATCAAAGCCCAATTTTTTAAAGGCCAGAGGAAGTTTTCCTGTGAGTGAGCCAGGCATTCCTTTTTGCGCTTGATTCCCTACCATGCGTGCTACTTCTGCGACTTTAGTCATATCATCCTTGCTTATACCATCGGTAATCGCCTGCACACTGGATAGAAATGTGCGCATTTCAGCTAGAACAAAATCGCGTTCAGCATGATCCAGTATTAATGCCTGTCGCCCATCATCACCTAATGTAACTGAGCCAGCAATAATAAATTTATAACTCATGGCAATCAACGCAATTAGAAGTACGCCAGAAATAGACCAGCTTAATTTGCACATTATTAGCTCCAGGTATGGTTTTGAGAGATGGGCTTAGAATTCGAAATGTTACTTGCTTTTTAAGCAAATGAGGGGCGTATTATTCTTTGTTATGACCATTGTTACAAGGTCATGTTTTACCTTGATTGATTTTAGTCAAAAACTTTCTTGCGCATATCCTTGGTACGGCCATGTTTGGTTTTGCTGTCCATGCGTCTCTTTTGTGAATTTTTACTGGGTTTAGTGGCCCTGCGTTTTTTTGGTGTAATAGATACTTTCTGAATTAAGTCTTGAAGCCGCTTTAGCGCAGCTTCCTTGTTTTTGTCCTGACTACGCGTTTGCTGTGCTTTGATGATTACGATACCGTCCTTGGTGATACGGTGGTCGCGTAGCGCCAGTAAACGTTGCTTATAAACATCGGGCAGTGAGGAGGCTTTGATATCAAAGCGTAAATGAATCGCGGTTGAAACTTTATTGACGTTTTGTCCGCCCGCTCCCTGTGAGCGAATAGCGCTGATTTCTATTTCATTATCATCAATACTGACGTTGTTACTAATTCTTAACACGGCGCACAATTAGTATTAACCGTACAGGCAGAGATAGGCGGTTTCTGTTTTAACTTTGACATCGAAAGCGCTGTTTGCATCAACCTCAAAAGATTCACCCGCCTTATAGGTGGTGAATTCGCTTTCACCCGCCAGTTTGATGGTGAGTGCACCACTAACGACGGTCATTTTTTCTTTGTCGGCAGTATTGAAGACATATTCACCCGGCAACATGACACCAACAGTCGCGGGCAGGGTTTCGGTTTTGAATGTAATCGATTTTATGTTGCCGTCAAAATATTCATTAACTTTTAGCATGATTATTCTCTTTTTTTATAGATATTAGTTTTGTTTAATTATCCTGGTTGACCGTCAACACGAGGTTTGATCAACATAGGCATGAACAGGATTACAAAAAGTCCAAAACCGGCGATCCAGAGTAATTGTGAGATGGCAATCCAGATACTATATTGACCGGCTAATAGTAAAGGCAGTATTACGCGGACAAATGCCCCTGTCAGCAATAGTGCGAATGCAATCGACAGACCTCGTGGTGGTTGTTGTACATTGCGTCCAGTATGGCCGAGTGTGACACGGGACATCATGCCCAGAGTTAATACACCAATACCGCCAACGGTAAAAGCGTGTACCGATAAGAATGGTGATACATCTAGCCAGACAGAAGCTGTTTTGAGTGCAAAGCCCAGTGTCAGAAAACTATAGGCGGTGTAGAGCACCCAAAGCATGGATGATTTCCATAGTGCTTTGGTGTGCCAGTCAAATAAGCGAATAGCATGCAGCACAAAAAGAATGCCAGCCAGTGCGCCTGCTATTTGCGTTTGCAGCTGTAGAACGTCGATGATCCACAGTGCGATCAATAAAATCATGCTGCTGTTGTCTAACCATTTTCTATTATTAAGCTGGACGTTTATATCAACGCCTCTTTCGATAAAGAAAGGAATAACGCGTCGACCCATGACAAAGATAAGAGTGAGTACAAGATATAAGCAGGAATAAATACCAATACGCTCACCGTTTTCTATCAAGCCAAGCAGGCCTGCGTAATAAATAATATTGGCGATGAACATTGTGAGTAGTATGGCAAGCACACCTGTTTGCGCCCGTTGTTTAACTTTTATAATGGGGCTGGCAACGGCAATACCCGTAGATAAAATAAACAGGCAATCGAGCAGGGCGACAATTTCGATTGATCCAATATTTAAAATAGGTAAAAGTCGGGCGATCACCCAGAGTAAAAATAAAGCCGTCAGTTTTCTGCCATTAATCGTTTGTTGTCCCGTCCAGTTTTTAACCGCGGCGAGTAGGAATCCTGCAATCACTGCCAGTGCATAGCCAAATAACATTTCATGGGCATGCCACAGGGTTGGGTCTATATTGAGTAGCGGCATTGGCCATTGAAATAGGTAGATGCCCATCCATACCATCATGCTGATTACGGAGAAGCTGGCTGCACCCAGGAAAAAAGGCCGAAAACCTAATTGCCATAGTGCAGTGTCAGATTTGATGGTTGGGTTTGGTTCAGAGATATTCAGCATAGGTGTATCCAGATAAGCTTAAGAAGATTTTATGAGCAGTCTCTTCCTGGTTTGAAATGATGTTGTCTGAAAATATTAATTGAATGGTGGGCCTGGAAGGACTCGAACCTTCGACCGATCGATTATGAGTCGAGCGCTCTAACCAACTGAGCTACAGGCCCTTAAACTGAGGGCAATACTTAACTGGCCACGAAGTATATAGAAAACTTCGCGCCAGTTAAATGGTTTTAGTTATCGTCGGATAAGAAACTACGCAGGTGTTCGGCACGGCTGGGGTGACGAAGTTTGCGTAATGCTTTTGCTTCGATTTGGCGAATACGCTCACGAGTTACATCGAACTGCTTACCAACTTCTTCCAGTGTGTGATCAGTGTTCATGTCGATACCGAAGCGCATACGCAATACTTTAGATTCGCGTGCGGTCAATGTGGTCAAAATATCTTTGGTTGATTCACACAATGATTCACTGGTAGCTGAATCCATAGGAGCCAGTATGTTGGTATCTTCGATAAAGTCACCAAGATGTGAATCTTCGTCGTCACCAATAGGTGTTTCCATAGAAATGGGTTCTTTCGCAATTTTTAGAACTTTGCGTACCTTGTCTTCTGGCATTTCCATTTTTTCAGCTAGTTCTTCAGGTGTGGGCTCGCGTCCCATTTCCTGAAGCATCTGGCGGAAAATTCGGTTCAGTTTATTAATCGTCTCAATCATATGTACTGGAATACGGATGGTACGAGCCTGATCCGCAATCGAGCGAGTAATCGCCTGGCGAATCCACCATGTCGCATAAGTCGAGAATTTATAGCCTC
>JAGLQT010000019.1 GCA_023136715.1 Gammaproteobacteria bacterium
ATGGATCAGAATAATCCGCTTTCAGAAGTGACGCATAAACGTCGTGTTTCAGCATTGGGCCCTGGTGGTCTGACGCGTGAACGTGCTGGTTTTGAGGTTCGTGACGTACATCCGACTCACTATGGTCGTGTTTGTCCTATTGAAACACCTGAAGGTCCAAACATTGGTTTGATTAACTCCCTGGCTGTTTATGCGCGTACCAATGACTATGGTTTCCTGGAAACGCCTTACCGTAAAGTAGTCAATAAAAAAGCTACAGGTGAGATCGATTACCTTTCTGCGATTGAAGAAAGCAATTATATGATCGCGCAGGCTAACGCTAGTATGGATAACAAAGGCAAGCTTACTGATGAGCTGGTTTCCTGTCGTAGTGGTAATGAATTTACTCTGGCAGGTCCAGGGCAAGTTCAGTATATGGATGTATCGCCTAAACAGATCGTATCAGTTGCGGCCTCATTGATTCCTTTCCTTGAGCATGATGATGCTAACCGTGCCTTGATGGGATCAAACATGCAGCGTCAGGCAGTTCCAACTCTGCGAGCACAGAAGCCGTTAGTCGGTACTGGCATGGAGTCTACTGTTGCGCTTGATTCAGGTTCATCGGTTGTTGCTAAACGTGGTGGTGTGGTCGACTCTGTTGACGCATCTCGTATCGTAATTCGTGTTAACGACGCCGAAGCGGCGGGTGGTAACACTGGTGTTGATATTTATAATTTGACCAAGTACACACGTTCTAATCAGAATACCTGTATGAACCAGCGCCCATTGGTTGTTGTTGGTGACGTTATCGCACGCGGTGACTGTATTGCTGATGGTCCATCGACTGATATGGGTGAGCTGGCACTGGGGCAGAATATGTTAGTGGCGTTTATGCCCTGGAATGGCTATAACTTCGAGGATTCGATTCTGATTTCAGAGCGTGTTGTTGAAGAAGATCGCTACACGACTATTCATATTGAAGAGAAGAGCTGTGTTGCCCGTGATACCAAGCTGGGTTCAGAAGAAATTACTGCTGATATTCCTAATGTTAGCGAAAACCTGTTATCCAAACTGGATGAATCTGGTGTGGTTTATGTTGGTGCTGAAGTTAAAGCCAACGACATTCTCGTCGGCAAGGTAACGCCAAAAGGTGAAACTCAACTGACGGCAGAAGAAAAATTATTACGTGCAATCTTTGGTGAAAAGGCCTCAGATGTTAAAGATTCTTCTCTACGTGTATCTTCAGGTGTTAGTGCCACAGTTATCGGTGTTCAGGTCTTTACTCGTGAAGGCGTTGAAAAAGATAAGCGTGCGCTTGAAATCGAAGAGATGGAAATCGAAGAAGCGAAGAAGAATATAGATGCACAATGGGAAATTATCGAAAGTGACCTGTTTGCTCGTATTGAGTCTTTGGTGACAAACAAACTGGCTGCTGGTGGACCTGAAGGTCTAAAAGCTGGCGCCAAGATTGAAAAATCTTATTTGAAAGATTTAGAGAAAAGTCAGTGGTCGAAGATTCGTCTTAAAGACGAAGATGACAACAAGAAGCTCGAAGCACTATTCAAGCAGCGTAAAGAACAGCGCAAGATGCTGGATGAAATGTTTGAAGAGAAGAAAGGCAAGCTGACTGCTGGTGATGATTTGGCGCCTGGCGTTCTTAAGATGGTTAAGGTGTATCTGGCTGTTAAGCGTCGCATGCAACCTGGTGACAAGATGGCGGGTCGTCATGGTAATAAGGGTGTGGTCTCAATGATCGTACCTGTTGAGGATATGCCTCACACTGAAGATGGAACGCCGGTTGATATCGTGTTGAACCCATTGGGTGTGCCTTCACGTATGAACGTAGGTCAGATTCTGGAAACGCATCTTGGTCTTGCTGCCAGAGGCCTGGGTCTTGAGATCAGTAAGATGCTGGATTCAAAAGCCACGACTGCTGCGATTAGAAAATATCTTGATCAAATATACAATCACGATAGTAAGAGAATTGATCTGAAATCGATGAGCGATGATGAAATCAAGACTTTGGCGAATAATTTGCGTGATGGTGTGCCAATGGCGACACCTGTGTTTGACGGTGCTGAGGAAGAAGAAATTCATCGCATGTTTGAATTGGCAAATTTACCAATCAGCGGTCAAACAACATTGATTGATGGCCGTACTGGCGAGAAGTTTGATCGCCCAGTGACTATTGGTTACAAGTACATGCTGAAACTCAATCATCTGGTTGATGACAAGATGCATGCGCGTTCAACTGGACCATATAGTTTAGTTACACAGCAACCA
>JAGLQT010000190.1 GCA_023136715.1 Gammaproteobacteria bacterium
TCAAATTTATCAACGGCTTTCATCAGGCCGATGTTGCCTTCCTGAATTAAATCAAGGAATTGCAGGCCGCGATTGGTGTATTTTTTAGCAATCGAAATAACTAGTCGTAGATTGGCTTCGACCATTTCCTTTTTGGCGCGTCTGGCCTTGGCTTCGCCAATGGATATTTTTCGGTTGATTTCTTTTATATCAACAATGCTCAGACCATAGTCTTTTTCAAGCAGGGCCAATTTTTGTTGGGTCATTTTTATTTCAGGCGATAGCTCTTTGAGCTTTTCTGAATATTCGTGACCTTTACAGTATTTATCGATCCACTTGGTATTGGTTTCGTTATCGGGGAACGTGGTGATCATGATCTTGCGAGGCATACGAGCCTGGTTCACGGCAAGGTCAAGAATGTGTCGTTCAAGCTTGCGTACACGATCAATGGTTGCGTGTAAGTTTTGAGTTAATCTAATAACAATTGCAGGTTGATATTTAAAGCCAAGGAAAGCGGTTGCCAATGATGTACGTGCTTTTTTGATTTCGTCCTTATCACCTTTTTCAACTGCATTGATGGTGCGTGTGTAAGCGCGCTTGATCTTGGTGACAAACTTTTTGACCTTATCAGCATCAAGAGCAGTGCTAACCACTTCTTCTTTTTCGCTGGGTTTGCCTGCAGCAGCTAGTTCTGCTTCTCTGGCGGCATTTTCTAGTGCTAAAGCAGCAAGCGCGTCGAGTTCTTCGTCACTCTTATGGAAGTCGGCAACCAGATCAGTCAAGCGTGTTTCGCCTGCTTCGATCTTTTCCCAGACTTGCAGCGTCATTTTGATTGTATGCGGATTGGTCGCCAGCGCAGCTAAAATTTGCTTCAAGCCTTCTTCGATGCGTTTGGCAATTTCGATTTCGCCTTCGCGGGTCAGTAGTTCAACGCTGCCCATTTCACGCATATACATACGAACAGGGTCAGTGGTGCGGCCAAGTTCTGTTTCAATCGAGGTTAGTGCAGCAACAGCTTCTTCGGTGACTTCATCGTCAGCTTCACTAACAGAGCCATCGGTCAGAACGCGTGATTCAGCTTCAGGCGCGATTTCGCAAACCTGAATACCCATGTCATTAATGGTGTTAATGATGTCTTCGACCTGGGTTGGATCGACAATGCCTTCGGGCAAGTGATCATTGACCTCGGCATAAGTTAGGTAGCCTTGTTCTTTACCCTTGGCAATCAACAGTTTAAGCTGTGATTGTTGTTCTTGTCCGTTACCTTTTTCTTGCTCTGCCATTGCTGTGCCTGTTGAAATTCTTGGAAAATTAACCGAGCCGAGTATTTTATCATTTCTTGGCTGTTTCGGCTAGGAAGATATTAAAGTATAGAGAAGCTTTTTTGATATTGCGTATTTTCGGGAGTAATCATCTGTTTTTTTATTGATTTTATATGGCTTGAATTGGGTAATATGTTCGGTTCCATTTGGTTTGTATGCAAAATGTACCGATAGAGGCGTTTGCAGAGCATTTTTAAGCAATTTGAGAAAAAGGGTTTGTTATGGTGAGTTTAGAAACTCCGGTATGTGATTTTAATCAGGATATTATTGATTTTTCTTTGCCGGGTATTGATGGCAAGGTCTGGACGCCTGATTTGTGCCGTGGTGAGAATGGTCTGCTTGTCATGTTTATCTGCAATCATTGTCCCTATGTGAAATCAATACGTGAACGTATTGTCAGGGATACACGTGAGCTCATGGCTCTGGGTGTCAATAGTGTGGCGATCATGTCGAATGATCCTTCTGAATATGAAGAGGATTCTTTCGAAAACATGAAAGTAGTAGCGGATCAGTTTGATTTCCCATTCCCTTATTTAATTGATGTAACGCAGGAAGTTGCTAAGGCTTATGGTGCAGTATGTACGCCGGATTTCTTTGGCTATAACAGAGATTTGAAATTGCAGTATCGCGGTAGATTGGACGCGAGCCGAAAAGAGACGGCAGCGGAAGATGTAAAGCGTGATTTATTTGAGGCGATGAGACAGGTGTCAGAAACTGGTTGTGGCCCCGATAATCAAATTCCCAGCATGGGTTGTTCCATCAAGTGGAAGAATGAATCAGATTGACCTGTTTTTCTGGATGGCACTATAAAAACCTCTAACTTGCCCATTGCAGGCTTTTAGGGGAAAATACGCGCTTTTCTTTGGCCAAGACTAATGTCGCATAGCGGCTATTTTTTCTTCTCAAGTCATTGATTTATAAGAATTATTCGTTGTGGTGCAGGGCTGTTTAAGCCTTTGTGCTGTGACTCAACAGTTATTAAAACTTAACCGGAGAGCATTATGTCTTCACGTAAAGACCTTGCAAACGCCGTACGCGCACTAAGTATGGATGCAGTACAACAAGCTAATTCAGGCCATCCAGGTGCGCCTATGGGTATGGCGGATATCGCTGAAGTATTGTGGAACGACAACATGAGCCACAATCCAGCTAATCCAAAATGGAGCAACCGCGACCGTTTCATTCTGTCTAATGGTCATGGCTCTATGCTGATTTATTCACTATTACACCTGACTGGTTACGATCTATCTATCGATGATCTGAAAAATTTCCGTCAGTTGCATTCTAAAACTCCAGGTCACCCTGAGTACGGTTATGCGCCAGGTGTTGAAACAACTACTGGTCCTTTAGGTCAGGGTATTACCAACGGTGTTGGTATGGCGATTGCTGAAAAAGCATTGGCTGGCCAGTTCAATCAGAAAAATCACGACATTGTTGATCACCACACTTATGTGTTCCT